>JAUPKT010000143.1 GCA_030837305.1 Thermodesulfobacteriota bacterium | reverse complement strand
TCAGGAGGATTCAGGAAAATTCGTCGAAAACCATGGTCGGCCGCCAAGGCGCCCAGACTTGTCCCGGGGTCAGTTATTGCGATGAAATTCTTTCCTGCCGCTGATCCCAGGAGATTCTCCATCTTTTGTCTAAAGTACCTGTAGAGCGAGACGATTTCTATGGTTCCTCCGGACTTACTCGCAACTATGAAGAGGGTCCGACGCAAATCCAGGTCTCTTTCTACTCTTTGTACCGTATCTGGAACCGTAGTATCGAGGACCGTGATCTTGGGATACCCATCCTGAACTCCAAAGCATTTTGAAAAGACCTCAGCGGCCAGGCTGCTGCCCCCCATTCCCAATATCACAACATCGGAGAAGCACTCTGACTTTATCTCGTCGGCAAAAGCTTTGAGTTTTTGTTTCTCGCCCTCCAGGATATCCACTATGGTGAGCCAACCTAGTCTCTGACTAATTTCTTTCGATGCCGTAGTATCTTCAGTCCAAAGAGAGGTTTCGCCATTCCACAGATTCTCAGACAGTTTTTCCCTATCCAGTCTTTCGAGAGTCTTGTCCACTTTTTCCTGGAGTCTGCCGAGGGAGGCCGATCTGTGTCCCCAGCCTCTGAGCAGGCGTGTTCTCTTTGTCGCTATTTCTTGCAGGAGTCGTTCAAAGGCTTCAGAGAATGACTTCAGGCCATCTGCAAGCAGTCTGTCCATGATGTCGACCATGTCCAAGCCGAGGGACTCAAGCTTCACCATATGTTCCTGAGCCGAATCCAAGTCTTGTTGGATCACATCCTTGGGCTCTCCATGATCTCGGAAAGCATTCAAGGTAGGTGGAGGCATCGTATTGACCGTGTTGGGACCCACGAGGTTATCGACATAATATGTGTCCGTGTACGCAGGATTTTTCGTGCTTGTACTCGCCCACACAATTCTTTGGGGTGGTACACCGAGCTTCCTGAGGGCATCGAAGCGTTCACTTTGAAAGAAGTCCTTGTGCGCAGCATATGCCAATTTGGCGTTGGCTATGGCGGTCTCTCCCATCAGATCCTTCGATTGCATCTTAACATGATGATCCGAAAGATCTTTCAGCGTGTCATCCACCACGGTATCGACTCTGCTGACAAACAGGGAAGCCACAGAGACTGGTTTGCGAAGATCTCCACCGGAGTCCCGCCATCTATTCATGCCGTCGACATAGGCTGAGGCGGCTTCCATCATTTGTTCCCGACTGAAAATGAGGGTGATGTTTACGTTGATCCCCAGACCTACCAACTCTCGTACAGCTTCCATTCCGGGACGGGTTCCGGGCACTTTGATCATGACATTTGGTCTGTCGATGCGTTGGAAGAGGTGTATGGCTTGATCTACCGTCTGGGTTGGCTCGTATGCCAGGTGGGGTGCAACCTCAACACTCACATAGCCGTCCAACCCTCTCGACCGGTCATAGGTTTCCCTCAACAGGTCGGCAGCTTCCTTGACGTCCTCCACTACCAAAGCTTCATAAATTTCATACACGCTGAGGCCCTGATCAACCAGCATATGGATGTCATGGTCATACGATCTTTCTGCTGTTATTGCTTTCTCGAAGATAGAAGGATTCGTTGTTATCCCTGATACACAGTCCTCTCTGATTAGTTTAGCAAGGTCTCCGGAACGCAATAAGTCTCGACTGAGATTGTCGAGCCATACGGATTGACCGAGAGAGTGCAGTTGTTTAAGAGAGTTGTCCATAGCGGCCTCCGTTGTGGTGTCTCTTATCGAGAGGGCACCTCATAATGGCCTTGACAAATGGCCATTAGTTGAATAATACTACGCAGTAGCGCTTAGAGCGATACTACACGAAACAGGCCGATGACTCAACTGAGATAATCGGCAATGAGATAATCGAAAATGGCAATGGACATCAAACAGTATTTAGAGATTCAGGGACGAGAGATCGAACGCCACAAATGGATAGAATCTGAAAAGGCCGGACGGGACTTGGGTATGGACGCTGCAATAGACTGGATACTCAAGTATGCCGACATTTTCAGTGATGAGTTCAATCAGAAATTGGAATCGTGAAGATTCTTAATCCTGGAGATCCAATCTCATCCAATCATGGCCGCATGGCAAGGTATATGATCGGAGCTATCGCCAATCTGTACCATGCAAAAGGGGCCAAAGACCATCGTTGGACAAGGCTGATGAACGTTTTCACTGCAGCCACCGCAGCCAGAAACGACACGGCAAATCCCACCAAAAAAAGCTTTACGTGAACCACACTCAGTACGGACAGGTGTTTGTAGAGGTCGTAAGAAACTGCCGCGAGCATGATTGGTACTGCTGCGAGAAATGAATATTCGGCCGCTGTCCTGCGATCAACCTTTGCGACTAGTCCGCCCAAGATGGTGCAAGCCGCTCTCGACATTCCCGGCCACATTGAAAAACACTGACAAATCCCCACAACTAGGGCTTGGCTGTAAGTCATTCCGTCCAGTTCAAATGTTGTTGCAGACGGTTTGAATTTCTCGACAAGCAGGATGGCTATGGCCCCGACTGCGAGCCCTACGACAACTGTTACCGGAGTGAACAAGTACGCTTTGATCGTTTTGTGAGCAAAGGCTCCTATGACCAGAGCCGGCAGCGTCGTGACGGCGAGCATGAGCAACCCGCGTGGCCCATGGAATCCCGTTTGGCGCTCTCCTGCGGAAACCCCAGGGACAAGGCCCAGGAATCTCTCCCAGTAGAGGAAAACCACAGCGAGGATGGCACCCAGTTGAATGAACACGTCAAAACAGTCCGCCACCGGTCCCGTGAAACCAATGAGGTTGCCAACCACGATGAGATGGCCGGTAGAAGAAACGGGCAGAAACTCGGTAAGACCTTCCACTATGCCAAGTATAACAGCTACTACGATATCATTCATACAGCACTATAATGTTGAACAAGGGGCTGGGCTAGGGTGCGAATTTATTGCAAGACCTCTGGCCAAACTCATTCCGCAACCCCGCGTTTTCGCATCGTATGC
>JAUPKT010000142.1 GCA_030837305.1 Thermodesulfobacteriota bacterium | reverse complement strand
TGTAATAAACCTGTGGCCGCGTCCCCAGATGGGGCTTGCGTTGAATACTCATGTTCTTCCTCAGGAACTGTCGGATTTCTGAGTTCGGATCCTCAAGATCCCCGAAGATGATGGCCTTATCCTTGCACGCATCGGCACAGGCCGGCATGAGTCCCCTGGCCAGCCGTTCTTCACAGAAGTTGCACTTTTCCACCACGCCTCGTGTCCGAGTGGGGTATTCCCGGTTTAGTTCCGTCTTAATGAAGGGCCGCGGATCTCTCCAATTGAGATTTCGAGCCCCGTACGGGCAAGCTGCCATGCAAAACCGGCACCCGATACAGCGGTGGTAGTCCATCATGACAACTCCGTCCTCTCTCTTGAACGTGGCCTTGACAGGGCAGACCCGGACGCAAGGGGGATTGTCACAATGGTTGCATAGTACCATAACCGGTAAATTCTTGAGACTTTCCTTCATGTATTCCTGGATGAACGGATTTTCAGCTCCAGGAAACGCATGCTCAAAGGACGTCTGCCAAATCCATTTTATCTCGTCCTTGGGGTTGCCAAAATCAGGGATGTTGTGGACTTTGTTACACGCAGCCACACAGTCCTTACAGCCTTCTTTGGCGTTGAGACACTTCCTATGGTCAATGACCATGGCCCACCTTTTTGCAACAAGTGCCTTGGGGTCTGGTTCAACCTTGGGTTTCATCCCTTGCGCCAAGGCATCCGAAACCGGCTTGGCTCCGATTCCGAGCACGGAGAGGCCGGCAATCTTCAAAAAACCTCGTCTTGTGCTATCCATTACTGATCACTCCTTGCGGCCTTTTGCTGCTGCTCCAGAGGCTCAATGTGGCAGTCCCAGCACTTGGGAGCTGCGTCAACATAGGTGTGGCACCTGTCACAAAACTGCGTTTTCTTTGAATGGCAGTTTGTGCAGGTGTTTTGCAGACTCATGACGAACTGCTTGCCTGCAGAATTTGTGTAAATTCTTTTCCCGTTTCGGACCACGTCGTCACGCCACTCATCGAGCAAAAGCATGTGGGACGATTTCATATAGGCCGTTGATTCCACACATTGTTTTTCCTGAGTTCCCACTTCCAGTTTTGGTGGAACAGCAGCCTTCCCAGCGTTACGCCAAAACGGGTATGACACGAGACCAAGAAAGATTATGATTCCTATCAGTATCTTACCTGCATTATACATGGCTTACTCCTCTGAGTCCTCTGAGTCATCCTTCAAAGGCTCTCCACGCAGATCGACCTCGCGCTCCTTCTCTCCCGTCATGATAAGGGCGTTGGCAAGAAGTTCGTGAATGCCTCCAACTTCCACATCAGGAACCCAGTATTCCATGAGGGCGCTGAGAGTGGCTCTGTCGATTGCACACATACAGAGCAGGCGGTTCACACCGTGTTTGTCTCTGACATGTCGCACCGCGTTGGCTCGTGGAAATCCGCCTCTCATTCTCATATCCATGTTTTCGTCGTTCCCGAGTCCGGCGCCGCCCCCGCAGCAATACGTCTGTTCCCTTATAGTGTTCTCCGGCATCTCAAAGAAGTTGTTGCAGACGTGCTTGATCACGTATCTCGGTTCTTCGAGGAGCCCCGCGGCAC
Source organism: Thermodesulfobacteriota bacterium (assembly GCA_030837305.1). Taxonomy (GTDB): domain Bacteria; phylum Desulfobacterota; class Desulfomonilia; order Desulfomonilales; family Desulfomonilaceae; genus JAUPKT01. The sequence continues at coordinate 1,847 of JAUPKT010000142.1, read as the reverse complement.
GCGCTGGATTACACGAATCGTGGTAAGTCACACGGAACTTGTCGTTTCTACTGGGATCGAGTTTAAGTTTATTGTGCTTGAGCAGGTCAGAGGTGAACTCCGTGATATGGACCATTTTCGTCTGTCGAGAATTCTCGAACTTCGTGCCCGTGATCGGGGATACCGGTTCCTCCAGGAAATCCGCGGGTCCGTTCATGGTCTCCATGTATTGGTGCATGACGCGCCACATGTGCCCGCATTCCCCGCCGAGAATCCACTTGACCTTCAGTCGCTTGGCCTCTGCGTAGATCTTTGCATTGAGGCGTTTGATCATTTCGTGAGAGGTAAACAGGCCGAAGTTTCCACCTTCGGATGCGTAGGTACTCCACGTGTAATCAATGCCGAGTTCGTGGAACAGCATCATGTATCCCATACACGTATACGTTCCAGGGTCGGCAAAATAATCCCCTGACGGAGTAACAAAAAGTATTTCGGCCCCTTTCTTGTTAATGGGGAGATCCATCTTGACGCCGGTTATGTCCTCTATGTCGTCCGCCATGAAGTCCCACATGTCGATCAATCCGTGGGGAGGTATGCCCAAATGGTTTCCCGTTCTGAAGCAGTTGGCAACCGGTTCGATAACCCAGTTGATGTTCAGACCGACCAAATTGAGCAGTTCTCGGCCGATCATCGTAACTTCGGCAGTATCGATACCATACGGACAAAAGACCGAGCATCTTCTGCACTCCGTGCATTGGAAAAAATAGTAAAACCATTCCTTCAATACATCTATGGTGAGATCCCTGCCGCCGCCAAATTTACCGAGCATTTTTCCCAAGAGCGTGAAATCTTTTCGGTAAACCGATCTTATCAGTTCTGCTCTCAACACCGGCATATTCTTGGGATCGCCTGAACCGATGAAAAAATGGCATTTATCCGCGCAGGCGCCGCACCGTACACAAATGTCCATAAAGAGTTTGAACGATCGGTATTTTTCCAACCGCTCTTTAAACCCTTTCAAGATAATCTCTTGCCAGTTGTCGGGCAGTTTCCAATCCTCATCCATTGGAGACCACTCCCGGGGGTTTGCCAAACCCAGTTTTTTTAGGTTTTTGCCGGCTGCCGGATAACTGTACGTGCCATCCCTGAAATTGACTGGTGTTTCCATCCAACCCGTCTCAGGGGGCTTGTTGAGATCTACTGGACTCATGAATTGCTGCGGATTAGGTAGCTTATCTAGTGACATTGTTACTCCTTATCCACCGGGATTCCGGCCTCTTTCATCTTGGCCCGGAATTCATCCTCGTATTCTTCGTATGTATGTACTTTTACCGGATAAGTCCATGGGTTGACCCATCGTTCGCTTCGGTTCACGTTTCTCATATTCCTCGTGGGGCTCAAGAAGACTCCCCCCGCATGCATGAGTTTGCTAAATGGAAAGTAGGCGAACAACACGCTGACGAGAAACAGATGCACGTAAAAGATGGGGCCAATACCGGCTGGGACGGTTGGATGGAACGTAAACAACCCCATGGCAAGTTGTTTTACACTGAACAGGTCCACTTTCCACACGTTTCGCATGAGCACGCCTGAACCGGCTATGCCCAAAATCAGGAAAAGCGGAAAGAAATCTGCGGGAAGGGAGATGTATCGGACGTGAGGAACAACCACTCGACGCACAAACAAATACGTTGCTGCGGCCAATAGGGCCACGTCACTGAGAAAGAGTGTGGGTATCAGGATTTGGAAGAAGCCGTCTACGCTTGACAGCACCTCGACAAAAGACGGCACAGGATCAATAAAGAACCTGAGATGTCTCACCACGATCGTGAGGAAAGAGTAGTGAAACAGAATTCCGGCCAGCCATA
>JAUPKT010000141.1 GCA_030837305.1 Thermodesulfobacteriota bacterium | reverse complement strand
GCCCTCCAATGCCCCACACTTTTTACACTGACGGCAAGGTCCGGCGAGAAAGATAAACGGTTTGTAATACCCATCTTGGAACATTAGGCCTTCCAGCTCGACCAAGAACTTCAGGTACTCTCTGTAGCGCTTTCCTCTCTCAGGGCTGTCAAGAAGCTCTAAATGAAACAGAATCGCCCGACGATAGCAGTTCAGGGTGGCTTGAGTTTGCTCAGCAGTAGGAGTATGAGGAGGACAGCAATAGCCCTTGGCATAACTTGGGCATCCAAACTGACTTTTCATGCGGACCCATGGTGCTGTGGCTACACTGCCGGGATTGATTTGCTTGGCATGGCTGGCGCGATCATCCATGGCCAGATCGAAATATTTCTTCAAGTCGCTATCCATAACGAATTCCTTTCTTCGCTTGACAAGTCTCTCTCCCAACCAAGATGATCTGTATCTGTATAGCGTGCTATTTCTGTCAGCAAATGCGCCCTTAAAGTACCCTAAAATAGAAAAACTTTTATATCCAGTGAGCATAGGGAGCGGGTGGAGTAGCCTCGCTTTTTCTATCAAGTGTTAGAGCCGCCCGGTAAGGCCAATATGGATCCCGGAGCATTTCTCGTGCAAGGAGAACAATATCGGCCTTTCCACTCGCAATAATCTCGTTTGCCTGTACAGGATCGGTTATGAGACCCACAGCAGCCGTGTGTATTCCCACTTCCCTCCGAATGGCGTCTGAGAATGGAACCTGCCAGCCCGGTCCAAAAGGATAGTTCTTATAGTCTGGAGTACCAAAACCGGAACTACAGTCAATGAGGTCTGCACCAACTTTCTTTAACCGCTTAGAGAGTTCTATTGCCTCCTCGATGGTCCATCCTCCGTCCACCCAATCTGAGCACGACAATCGCACTGCCAGCGGTAGGCGTTCAGGCCATACCCTTCTCATGCGGTCAAGGGTCTCCACGGTGAACCGTATTCTATTTTCGAAGCTACCCCCGTATTCATCGGTGCGATGGTTTGAAAGCGGCGAATAAAAACTGTGGCAGAGATACCCATGGGCAGCATGGAGTTCCAGCCACTGATAGCCTGCCTCCAATGCACGTGAAGTAGCCGCTTCAAAGGCATTCTGCACATCTCGAATCTCGTCGAGCGTCATCTCCCGTGGTACCCGCCACAGTTTATGCCCGAAAGCCAGGGGGCTGGGGCCGACAGTCTCCCAGCCGTCTTCTTCATCCGTCAAGGAATGATCGCCCTCCCAAGGTCTGGCACAGCTTGCCTTTCGACCAGCATGTGCCAACTGAATTCCCGGCACCGCTCCATGTTCTGTGATAAATTTTGCGATGCGGACGAGAGCCTCCACGTGCTCATCCGACCACAGACCAGCATCTTGAGGGGAGATCCTGCCGCGAGGCTCCACGGCAGTGGCTTCGGCAATCACAAGCCCAGCTCCGCCGATGGCGCGAGACCCCAAATGTACGAGATGCCAGTCGCTTGCAAAGCCATCACGAGAGCTGTACTGGCACATGGGCGATACCCCTATGCGGTTGCGAAGGGTCACATCTTTTACGGTGAACCTGTCAAAAAGGTTAGGCATTTTTGTTCTTCCTTTTCAGGCTGAAAGTCGTTCCCGGCATTTCGGAAAAGAAACAGTTCTTTCACTTCATCCAAAGTTGACCCAACGCCCCTTTTTCTTTGGGATCTGAAACATTCCCGAACCAACGAGGAATAACGTGTATATGAGCAGTGCCAAATATTTGCCTAAAGGTCGCCCATCGGTGCCCGATGGACCCAGAAAGATCTTCTCTCAAGTATGAGCCCATTGAGACGCTTTTCCCCGCGGCCGTCATCACATCCCATGAGACTGTTGCGGGCCTTTCGCATTCTCCTCCAAGATCCGGTTATGTAGTTCCCGGAATGTAGCGGCAGGTTTTGCCCCGACCTTGTCCTCTCTGGATTTGAGAACCACAGCGTCGGTAGGACATACCGTTGCGCAAACCCCGCAACCGATACACCAATCACGGTCTATCGTCGGCACGCCGGCAACCATTTGCACTGCTTGAACAGGACAAATCGTCGAGCACTCGCCACAGCCCGAACACTGATCCGTGTCTGTTTCTCTCATGAAATACGTTGCCATTATGGAATCTCGGGGAATTTTTCGCCTCCGGATGTTGCCTACGTTCCAGCAGGCGCAGCCGCAACAATTGCAATTGTGTTTGATTTCACCCTGGGCGTTGTCCACGAAGTGCACCAGTCCCGCTTCTTCTGTTATGCGGAGGACATCCAGGGCTTCTGCCTTTGTCAATTCCCTGGCCATTCCTTGATTGATGACGAAGTCCGCCAATTCATCGAATTTCATGCAAACTTCCGTCGGATGTTCACATCCGTGTCCCACAAGGTGATACGACACACGGCAAGGACAGTGGGCCACGGCGATACGCCGTGCACTTGAAATTACCTCTTCCATGAGTTGCACCGGGAAGACCGCCTGTAGATCAGCCTTAATGGCTTTTCCCACAGGGATATACCGATACTGCTTAATGTGGCTCCCATAAGCCTCCGTGGTAACCTCTCTGTTGAAATACTTCGCCACCAGGCGAGCCATTTTTTGGGCATGCGGAGTGTCTTCACCCTTCCAAAAGAACGTCTGAGGGAATCCAAATCCCACATGGAGGAGTGCATAACCCTCTTCTCCCGCTGCCGTCTTGCCCACGTACATGACCCCTTTGTGCACAAGACGCTCAAGGCCTAACAACAATTCCTCTCTACTCATCGCCACTCGCTTGGCAAAGTCGTCAACACTGACGGGAGAGAGTGGTGTCACTCGGTTGGGAAGCGCCAGGGCGATT
>JAUPKT010000140.1 GCA_030837305.1 Thermodesulfobacteriota bacterium | reverse complement strand
TCTCGCGAAATGAATTAATACCTTTGGGAACCGAAGCGTCTTTCGCACAGTCTTTTGTGGAGAGGTACGGCCGGGAAACAGAAGAGGCAATACGAAGATTCATAGAATCCATTGATGCAATTTTGGCTCAGGCCCCTACAAAGCAGGATGTATTCATCAAGGGAGAGATCCTCTCGCACCTCGGCACTCGATATGCCCTCATACAGGGAGCCATGTCGTGGATCACCGATGTACCGGCGTTCGCCCAATCCGTGGCAGAGGCCGGTGCATTACCTACCATAGCCCTTGGTCTCTTACCGTCGTCCGAACTGGACAAAAAGCTTGGCGGCATAAAGGACCTCTTGGGCGAGAGACCTCTGGCGGTGAATGTCATCACCCTGCAAGAAAATCCTTTTCGTGAAGAGCAGCTCACATGGATTCGTGATCTGAAGCCGCGTTTTGCCGTGATTGCGGCTGGAGAGCCATCCCATGCCAAAGAGCTGCTCGAAGCGGGCGTCGAGGTTATCTATATAGCTCCCAACCTCAAGCTCCTCGAGCTAGCCTTTGCCGCCGGTATTCGTTTTGTCATCTGTGAAGGGAATGAAGCAGGAGGACACGTAGGAGAGCACTCAACATTCACTTTGGCACAGATGATTCATGACAGGAGATTGGACAATCCATCACTTTTTGAAGGCCGGTTCATCATTTTGGCGGGAGGTATCTGTAGCAGGGAATCGGCTTTCTTGGCCGCCATGCTTGGTGCAGACGCCATCCAGGTCGGTACGTCGTATCTGGCCACCACTGAAATAGTCGCAACGGGCGCTCTTTCAAATCTGTACCAAGACATAATTCTCGATTCCGTTCCGGGCGGCACGGTGGTGACGGGAGAAGCCACAGGACTGCGGGTTCGGTCGTTGAGAACCCCAAAGATTGAGACAGTATGTTCGTTGGAGCGGGACTTTGCGGCAGGCTCGACGGATGAGGGAACATTCCGGAGGCAAATAGAAGAGGCCAGTGCAGGAAGCCTGCTGGTAGCCGCACGCATGTATGACCGCATGACCGGGGCGACCTTGGACGAAAAAGCCTGTTTACAAGAGGGTCAGTTCATGAGCGGTGCCTGCTCCGGTGTTCTCGACCATGTCGTAAGTTGTTCTGAACTCCATGAAGAGCTTGCCGAATCACCACTTCCGGCCGGTTTACCGTTCGTAGGTCCTCTGACTGAGTCACCGACCCCACGCTTCGAAGATACAGATTCTCTATCCCGAGAACAGGCTCTCGGTTCCAGGGCGGTATCGAGCCTTTCTGCTGCCTGGATGCCGACCAAGGAGCGAATAGCAATCACCGGCATGAGCATCGTCAACTCCTTGGGAAACAGCCCGGAGGAAATCTGGGTAGCGTGTTCTGCCCTGAGGAGTGGAATAATCTTTGTGCCTGGGTCGAAATGGCCCCATGAGATGTTCTTCGATCCTCGGCCGCGGGCATCGGAAAAGACGTATTGCAGGGTGGGGGCCTTCCAGAACATCGAAGTGGAGAGAAAGGAGCTTGGTATTCCACCCCAGGACTTTCGCACCATGACGGCATCAACACGCATCACCATGTGGCTCGCCAATCAGGCAATAGTTCATTCAGGGATCCTTGATTCCGACATACCGCGCAACAGAATCGGAGTGTTGATATCGCAAAATTCCGGTGAAGCAGCAGCAACATTGGAAGACATGATCGTGCGGAGTGCCGCGACCCGGATCGTAGACTCTGTCAAGAGCGTCATTGATCTGACTGATGATAGCGCTCGATCAGTCGAAGTAGCGATCAAAGAAGGGCGGCTGGCAGTCGATGACACCACTTTGTTGGGGAGACTCAATTGTACGGCCGGGGGATTCATTTGCAACAAATATGGCTTCATGGGCCCCAGTTTTGCGGTTTCTGCAGCATGTGCCACTGCCCTTGTGGCTCTTTTCAGTGCGTATCAAATGATTCGGAACGGCATCATAGATGCCGCGGTCATAGGAGGTGCGGAAGAGCCTCTGACGCCGATGCATTTCTTGGAATTCTCGGCTTTGGGTGCCTTGGCAGGTCTGTCTGGGGTAGAGCGGAAGCCGGAAGAGATGAGCCGTCCTTTTGATGCAAACCGTGATGGAATGGTTTTGGGAGAAGGCGGGGGAATCATAGTGATTGAGCGCGAATCCCTTGCAAAGCAGCGGGGCGCGAGAATTCATGGTTACATAACAGCCATGGGGGCCAGCAACAATCATCTGGGTATGGTTGAGTCGTCTCGCATCACCCAAGAAATTGCCATCAGAGCGTGCTTTGATGATGCCGGATACGGCCCGGAAACCGTGGACCTGATCGAATGTCATGCCACGAGCACCATGCAGGGCGATGGGGAGGAAGTTCTCGCACTGCGTAACTTTTTCACCCCTGATGCCCCGGTTGTGTTGACCTCATTCAAATCTCAAATAGGCCATACTTTAGGAGCATCAGGCGTGAACAGCCTCATTAGGGGTATCATGGCCATGAAACATGGCCTTTATCCTCCAACGTTGAACTATCAAGACCCTGATCCGGCAATGCAGCTCGAAGGCTCCGGCATGTCAATATTCAACGAGCCGGCTGAATGGGAGACTCGTGATGGAAAGCCTCGACGGCTGCAGGTGAATGCCTTTGGATTTGGCGGATCAAATTATGTCGTACATGTTGAGGAGGCGCGGGAAGATAGCGACTATGTGTTTGGGAGCGTTTCAGAATTTGACGGAATCTCTTTGAAACCCGCCTCGACTCTTCCGCTCCCACAGGGTGTCCATTTTTTCATGACCGAACTGCGTGGGGAAAAACATCGCATGGCCGTTGTGGCTCCCACAGACGTTGACGCCCGGACAATCATTTCAGGACTACAGCCCCTTAAGGGCACACAGCTCTTGTCTGAGAAAGATGTAAGGTCGTTGGCCAAACAAGGCGTCTATTTGTGGCCGGTGAATCGAAAGAAGAAT
>JAUPKT010000139.1 GCA_030837305.1 Thermodesulfobacteriota bacterium | reverse complement strand
ATACGTCGAATAATCTTCTCCCAATCTTTTAATGGTTTCATGACCACTCCTTATTCATGACAAAGTTCCGGCGTTGGAGTCGTGACAAAAAAGTCTTCGAGACGTAGCTCTGGTACAAGCGCTGTCACGGACTAGAAAAAAGCATTTGATCCAACGGTGCCTCGAAAGATATCATGGAATGGCCTGAAAAGTCTCCAGGAACGTACTTCACCTGGCACGACTGTTTGGCTGCATAGCCTGGCTGTCCGGTTGATTTGTTGTGCGGAGCCTTATTTTGCCAACTCTTGATTCAATTGTAGCGTTGAGGCGATACTCGGTGATATAATATGCATTTTTGAAAATGAAGAGAGTTTTGCATGACTATCGACCTTGCTTCAATCGAGATGGACCCGCCTTTGAGGGCTCAAGTCCTCGTGGAAGCCCTGCCCTACATCAGGAACTTCCGGGGCAAACGCATCGTGATCAAACTTGGCGGAAGCGCCATGATTCAGGAGTCTCTCAAGAAAAACTTTGCTGAAGACATAGCGCTCCTCACCTTTATCGGCGTGAAGCCGATCATTGTTCACGGTGGAGGGCCTCAAATAGGCGAGCTGCTTAAAAAGCTCGGTATAGAGAGTCGTTTTGTCAAAGGGCTGAGGGTTACCGATGAAGAGACCATGGACGTCGTTGAAATGGTTCTCGTGGCGAAAGTGAACAAAGACGTCGTTTCCATGATCAACAACCTGGGCGGGAATGCCGTGGGTTTATCCGGCAGGGATGGGCGTCTTATTAAGGCAAAAAAGGCGCAGCCGGCTCGTCTGGCAGATAAAGACGAAGACTTGGGACTGGTGGGAGAAGTGGAACGGATCAACCCGGAGCTTATTGCGGCACTTGAGAGCCACGGGTTCGTTCCGGTCATAGCCCCGGTTGGAGCCGGCCCGCAGGAGAAACCGTACAATATCAATGCGGATACGGCTGCCGGCGCTCTTTCGGCTGCTTTGGGGGCGGAAAAGTTTGTATTGTTAACGGATGTGCCGGGCGTTTTGGATCTGGAAAAGAACCTTATTTCCAGTCTGTCTGAGGACGAGGCAGAGGAGTTCATACGCAACGGCGTGGCTTCCGGAGGGATGATTCCGAAAATTCGGTGCTGTCTTTCTGCGCTTCGGGGAGGCGTGCCCAAGGCTCACATCATAGACGGTCGAGTGCCTCATGCCCTGCTCTTAGAGCTGCTCACCGACCAGGGCATAGGGACGGAGATAGTGAGGGACAATCCGCCGGGCATGTAGGATCATGGCCGGGGAGACAACGACGGGTCGCGAAAAGGATGCTTCACATGCTGGATGAAGATTTTGTTACCATGAATAAACAATACGTCTTCGATACATACGGTAGAGCACCAATTATGCTCGTATCGGGTCGAGGATGCCGTGTGATGGACAGCAAAGGACGAGAATACCTTGACTTCATCGGGGGATTGGCCGCATGTCCGCTAGGCCATGCACACCCCAAGCTGACGGAGGCCATAGCTGGTCAGGCGGGACGACTCATACACGTGTCAAATCTCTTTTATATCGAGCCGCAGATACGGCTTGCCAAGCTCCTGGTGGAAAACTCCTTCGCGGATAAGGTTTTCTTCTGTAATTCTGGCGCTGAAGCAAACGAAGGTGCGATCAAGATGGCACGCAAGTATTTCCACGACCGCGGTCAACACGACCGTTATCACGTCGTTACCATGGAGAATTCTTTTCACGGAAGGACTTTGGCAACGCTGGCCGCCACCGGTCAGTCGAAATACCGGCGTGGGTTTGAGCCGGAGACCCCTGGTTTTTCTCATGTTCCCTTCGGCAATATAGACGCACTTCGCAATGCGGTCACCAAGGCCACTGCAGCGGTGATTCTGGAGCCAATCCAGGGAGAGGGCGGGGTGAGAGTACCACCATCTGATTTCATGCAGAAGGTTCGGGAACTCTGCACCGAAACAGGCTGCTTAATGATACTGGATGAAGTGCAAACGGGGATGGGACGTACAGGGAAACTTTTTGCCCATGAGCATTTCGGTATCGCTCCGGACGTGATGACGCTTGCCAAGGGATTGGCAGGTGGGGTGCCTATGGGTGCCGTCACGGCAGTGGATGGAGTTGCATCATGTTTGTCGCCCGGCACCCACGCGACTACCTTTGGAGGCAATCCGCTGGCCGCGGCGGCGGGGATCGCGGTGCTGGCGGAATTGCTGAAGGATGGTTTCCTTGAGCAGGTAACATCACGCGGAGAGTATCTGCGGAGCAGACTGAAGGATCTCGCACTCCAACATCCCATTGTGAAGGAAGTGCGAGGGCTCGGATTGATGATGGCTATTGAATTAGCCGTGCCCGGAGCTGAGTTGGCGGCAGCCATGCGGGAAGCAGGAGTTCTTGTGAATTGTACGGCTGAGACTGTTCTGAGGTTCCTGCCGCCCCTCATCGTCTCTGAAGACGAGATCGATGAGATGATCGGCAAGCTGGACGGAGAATTAAGAAAGATGGGAGGTGCCCGGAAACCATGAATCGAGGGCATTTTCTAAGTTTGAGCGATTTTACGAATGCTGAGATACTTGCATTGATCAAGCGGGCTCGTGAGATGAAGAGTGGGTTACCAGGGCTTCATGTGAGTCCAAGGCCATTGGAAGGCAAGATCGTTGGGCTTATCTTCGAGAAGCCCTCTACGAGGACGCGGGTATCTTTTGAAGTGGGAGTGCGTCAACTGGGCGGCCAATGCGTGTTTCTCAGTAGACGCGAAATTCAGATCGGCCGTGGGGAGCCTGTCAGGGATACTGCCCGGGTGTTGTCCCGCTACCTGGACGCCCTTGTCATCAGGACTTTTGGACATGCCATTCTTGAGGAATTCGCGGATTGGTCTTCAGTGCCGGTGATCAATGCCTTGACTGACTTGCTGCATCCCTGTCAGGTGTTGGGCGATCTCATGACGCTCCAGGAGCGGGGTCTTGACATCACCGAAATGAAAGCCGCATGGATAGGTGACGGCAACAACATGGCCATCTCGTGGATCAATGCTGCCAAGGTGTTGGGATTTCCCCTTTTACTGGCATGTCCTGAGGGCTATGACCCGGCCGTACCCATGGATGTGAAGAACATTGAGTTGGTGCGGGATCCTGTGAAGGCTGTAGCCGGGGCACAGGTGGTTTCAACAGACGTATGGGCTTCCATGGGGTGGGAAAAAGAGGCAGAGGCTCGGCGCATCGTGTTCAGGGGGTTCCAAGTGAACGGTGAGCTTCTCAAGGGGGCAGCGCCGGGGGTGTTCGTGTTACATTGTCTCCCTGCACACCGAGGTGAAGAGATTACCGACGAGGTGATGGAGTCATCGT
>JAUPKT010000138.1 GCA_030837305.1 Thermodesulfobacteriota bacterium | reverse complement strand
TTTTGTAGAAAGGAACCTTGTTATAAACCCATTCAAGAGTTTCTTTGAGCTTCTCTGTTTGAAAAGCGGCCATATCTCTTTCGTTCATGGTTTCGAACTTTTCGTCCCAATACTTCTTAGACATAAGGTTCCTCCTGAGGCATGACTAGATTTTGTACCGTTGAGCACTTGAATCTGGAAGGGTCTATATTTATTATGATTACCGAAACATCTGACCTGTGTCAAGACAAATTGATCCTGAGTTGAGTCGTGATCCCGGCTGGGGTGTCAATGCTCGCCGACTTCAGGTTACTGAATGTCTGTACTAGGTGTCAGTTTACAAGTGTGATAAATTCTTCAGTTTATCAATTGTCTGTTTGTCCAACGAGGACTCGAGAACCGGGATTAGCTTAGGACTGTGAATAGAACCCTGCATTTTGAACAGGATCGTCGTGGGCGCAATGTTCTCGTCGGGAGTTTTTGGTGATTCACCCGTCTGGTTTTCGGGAGGCTTGATACCGAATTTCTTTAGCTCTTTGTCGAGGCCGGTTGCCTTTAGCCATCCTTCGTTTTGCTTCACCAGTTTCTGAATTTCAGGTATTTTACCCAGCGGAATGTTCTCAAAGAGTCTCGTTTGAACCGATACGGTGGCATTTAACGTTTTGTCCACAGTCTTGTAGGACCCCACAGCCCCCAGAGCCATTAAGGCGCCTTTTATTTTCAAATCCTGCGTCTGAACCAATCCGCCACTGATATTTAATGATGCAGAACCTCCGTCTACTTCAAATACTCGTTCCCCATTCGACAAACCACTCATCGAGAGTGCACGACCAATTGCCTGCTGGGTTTGGCCTAGGATTGGCGTCAAGAAATCAGCCTTCATGGTTCCCTTGCCTGTCTGTATGGAAACATTTCCTTGCATGGCTTCGAGAGATTCAACGTTGGTCAGGGTGCCCTGCAGTTTGATGGGTGCGTCGAGAAGTCCTTTGAGCCTTCCTAATAGTTGATCACTCTTTAATGTTTTTTCCTTAATTTCTACAGCTCCGTTGATGTTCGAGAGCATTACGCCGGCTTGCGGGTTTGTAGTCAACCCCACATTGGATAGGTTCAACGTACCGTACGGCAGTACCGCTTGGCCGACGCTCTGGAGACGGATTTGCCCTTCGACCACCCCGGAGATACGAACATCTTTGGAAGGCATCAATTTGGAGAACTCCGCGAGGTCTATCTTCTTGATGTCGATAGTAACATTTTGGAAACTACCGTTCTCATTACGTAATCTGCCGTTTCCGGTGAGGGTAAGGCCTGTTGAGGAAGCTTCTGCTTTCGTAAGGGTTACTGAGCCCCTATTCCAAGTACCCTGAGCTGCCACGCTTGCAGGCATGCCGAGAGGTTTTGAGAAGCCGGTCCCGATTTTTATGGCGGTTCCGGACAACGGTGCGTTGAGAGACCAGTCGAACTTATCTCTCGAACCCGACAATCTCAAGACGAGTTCAGTCTTACCATCAAGATCCAAGGTCGGAGCAAGAGACTTTTGTAGCATTTTAAGCACCGACTTGTCTAAAACCGGTTTTATTTGCAGGCTCAGTTTCTCGTTTGATGAGCCGACCGCCGTTAGGTAGCCCGAGGCAGAGAGAATCTTCTGCGATTTTTCAGGCCCATACAACACCAGAGAAGCATCTTTGAAATCTATTCCCTTGGCATCAGCCGCTATCTTGGTTTCAAATTCAGTTCGAACCATGGGGAACGCTGTCGGTTGGTCAAGAATTCCTATCTGCACGTTTGACAAGGTGCAATGCAGGGAACCTTCCACTCGGGGCCTAGTCCCAGAAGATCCCAATTGCCGGGACACTCTTGCTGCCAATGACAACTTGCCCGGTGTGTTAAGCTTTTTTTGAAAATGAGGGGGCATACCGGCGGAAAAATTGGCCAGATCTCCTGTGAAATCCACATGCAGGTCTTGGAGAGATCCTTTGACCGCACCCTTCACTGATACCTGACCGGACACATCCACAGAAGTCTTTGAGAGAGGTTTTAGATTACTCTCGTCCAATACTCCATGGTAGGTGAGGTTTATCGATGGCGCCTCTGCGAAAAGCCCCGAGACATCCCCCGATGAAGAAACGAAACTGTGCAACTGCCGAAAGTGGATTTTCTTGAAAGCAACGATTTGCGGATCAAGCTCAAATTCCGCCGAAATGGAAAGCGGTTCCACGGGTGAGATATTCCCTCCTGTAAACATCACTTGGTCCAGTTCCAACAACCCTGATGCTTTCCACCCCAGTTTGTCCCAAAACCAATCTACATTCCCAGTCAAATTGCCCAAATCAGATTTCACCGCGATCTTCTCACGAATCGATTCTCCGAAGAAATCGAGGGGCAATTTGTCGATCCGACTCTGGGCCCTGATTGATTCGATACTCGTCAACCCATCATTCATGGCGACCTCCCCCTGGAGACCGAGATGCGCCATCACGTCAGCTTTGTTTAGGATCAGCAAATCGAGGGATGCAGAGATGGGTTTGCCACGTTGAAAAACAGCCTTTGCGTCAAATTTTTTCGCCTGTACGTCCTTAAAGGAGAGGAGATTGTTCGGAACATACACATCAAG
>JAUPKT010000137.1 GCA_030837305.1 Thermodesulfobacteriota bacterium | reverse complement strand
TCCAATGATTTCAAAACCCCTTGGTTGGTGCCCAATTGACTCATAACGCCACTGGAGAATCGACACACTGACCCATTACACTCCCTCGGGTGGAACCACGTACCGGACGAGCATTGCCGATACGAAACAGAACACGCCGAGATACGCAAAGACAATCGAGTAATTGCCGTTCGTACTATCCAACAGATAGCCTGCCAGCGAAGGGCCGAGAGGACCGGCAAGAAATCCGTACGAGGCAAAAACAAGGCCAAATACAGAACCAAAATGCTTCATCCCGAAACAGTCCACCACCAGGGGAGCAGATACGGCGACCATCGTACCAAAGGAAAAGCCAATGAATCCTGCAAGGACCGCAATCAGAGCGAGATCATGAGAAATGCCCATGATCAGGTATGAAGCTCCTGCAGCCAAGAATGTGATACTCATGGTAATGTTTCGCCCGTGCATGTCGGAGATGTAGCCCGACGCCAACCGGCTTATGCCACTGGCCAAGTTGAATGCGGTCAGGACCATCACTGCTTTCTCCAGAGAGAAACCCTTGGATAAACCGTAGGATGTGGACAGCGTGACCATGGCGATGCCCGCAGCCCCCTGAAGGGCCCATGTGGCCGAAAGGAACCAAAAGCTCTTTGTGCTGACGCTCTGACGAGCCGTCAGTGACCTCGCTTCCATCATGCCTGAATTATGGCTTGTGGAGGCCTTATCAGCAATAGTTTCCGTGGCGGGTGGTGCTGTCAGACGGCTGGCGATAGTACCGGTTATCAACGACAAGAATCCCAGCAACATGGTCATCGGTTCATAGCCGAGATGCGTCAACATGTATGTGAAGAGCGGTGCCATGAAAGCTCCCGAGATCCCAAAAACTAGATTCACGAACCCGGAAACAAGGCCCATGTGGCCGGGAAACCAGCGCTGCACCGTAGTGAGAGAGGGAATATACACAAAGCACGATGCCGTCCCCATGATAAAAGCCCAAAGATAGACCGCATAGATATTCGAGGCGAAAGGAAGCAAGAGCACATTGATTGCGCAGAGCAATGCGCCGAGGGTGATCATGTTGTGGATCCCTATCTTCTCCTGGAGCCTCCCCACGAGAAACATGAACACGCCGAGGGAAACCAGCACGAAGAAGAGCACGTTCCCAATAGCCCCTTTCCCGACCTGGAAGGTTTCCTGCCAGTGAGACGCCATCACTCCCGGAAAGCCGAAGATAAATGCTCCCGGCCAGAAAACGGCCACCGAACATCCGACAACAGCCGCCAAGCCCGAAGTCTTCTTAACCATGATAGCCTTTTCTAAGTCTTGCAGGCATTCCCGAGAGTTCTTCCCGAATTGCTTCAGTGTTCGCACACCATGACGCAGCAATCTCAACTCTTCTGAATAGTTCGGTGATTGGCCACGCCAATCTCACATTAATTTCGGAAACCGTCATATCATGCCGTGTTTGTACTGATTAAGAATCCGTTTGGTAATCCGGGGGGTACGGTCAGATGGGTTTCACGAGAATGCGAGAAGCGTGTTCCTCGTCCAGGCTTAGGCGGTAGCCCTTGACGTTGATTTGCAGCGAACCCGATTTGTCGTCACGGTGTTCTATTTCGACTATCGCCCCTATATCGACGGATTCCATCGCGGGTAAACCGGAAAAGGACGATCCTCGAGGTAAACTCTCGATCAATACCTGGGACCCTGGAATGGCTTCGGCCAACGTCATACCCCCCGCTACTGCGGCTTCCTGGGCTCGAGCCCGTGTCCTTAACTTGCCTTTGGCTCTTTCAAGACACGTTTCACAGTCGTCGCAACTCTCCGCGATGCCATAGACCCATCGAGTCTGATCCACGGGACACATTTCCATGAATCCCAGAAAGTCCACCAGCCTTTCGATAACTTCCGGATCCAAGTGGTGCTCGATACGGCATGCATTGTCTTCTGCCGACGCATTATCAATCTTGAGCACCCGGACCAAGAACCTCTTCAGTATTACGTGTCTACGGACAATATCCTGAGCCTGCCGGGCGCCTTCTTCGGTAAGTGTGATGTACTGATGCGGATCGTATTTCAGTAGGCCTCGTGCACTTAAAGTCCGTAAAGCCGACGTGACGGAAGACATTCGCACTTTGAGCCGGTCGGCAATATCCCTCACCCTCGCGATTCGATGCTCCTGCTCGAGGTGGTATATTGCCTCCAAATAGTCTTCCATAGCGGAACTGAGGGGACAAAGGGACTTAGAATCTTCCATGAAAACCCCCTCTAATGAATGGGCGCTCAGTATGTTCCACACCGAAATCCTTGTCAAGGAACGGGCCAAGCGCTTAAAGCCTGTCTCCAGCCTCTCGAAGAACGTGCGCACATATTGAGACGAGCCGTCCCATCAAGAGATCGTGATTCTTGGCGTTCTTAGAATTGGCGCACGGTCGGGAATCCGACATGTCACGATCGTTTCAGGCGAATAAATGCCTTATATGAGGCTTATCGCCAAAAACAAACGCGAGAACCGCTTGCCGGGATTGATTTGGTCGGCTCGCAACGAGAAGGTGCCATCAGGAAGCGATAGCGATACTCACCCTTAGCATTGGGAGGCGTGCGTATATTCTCCAAATACTTCTCTCAGAACCCCACAGATCTCGCCCAGAGTTACCCGTTTCTTAACGGCATCGAGAATAGGAAGCATGACATTGTCGGTTCCTTGAGCGCACCTTCTCAGTTCCTCAAGGGATGCCGATGCAGCATTGTTATCTCTCTCGTTGCGCAATTTCCCCAGTCGATCAATCTGCATTTTTCTAACCGTAGGGTCAACCCGGAGAAGATTCGTAGGCGGCGCTGTGCCTGTCTGGAATTTGTTCACGCCGACGATGACCTGATCTCCGGACTCGACGGCTTTCTGGAACTGATACGCCGATTCCTGAATCTCTTGCTCGATGAACCCGCACTCCACCGCTTTGACTGCCCCACCCATGTCATCAATCTGCTTGATGTATTCGTTGGCCTTCTTTTCTATCTCGTTGGTCAGCGCCTCGATGCAATACGATCCCGCCAATGGATCCACCGTGTCTGCGACCCCTGTTTCATGGGCAATCACCTGCTGCGTGCGCAGAGCAATCTGGACTGAATCCTGACTCGGCAGGGCAAAGGCCTCATCCCGGGAATTCGTGTGCAGGGACTGGGTTCCTCCCAGTACGGCAGAGAGAGCCTGAAATGCAACACGCACCACATTGTTGTCCGGTTGCTGCGCAGTCAAAGTGCAACCCGCTGTTTGGGTGTGGAAACGCAGCATCATTGCCCGGGGGTTCGTGCAGCCAAAACGCTCCTTCATGATTCGGGCCCACATACGACGGGCAGCTCTATATTTGGCCACTTCTTCGAGAAAGTCTTGGTGAGCGTTAAAGAAAAAGCTCAGCCTTTCCCCAAAATCATTCACGTCCATGCCCGCTTCTATGGCCGCCTTCACATAGGCAATGCCGTTTGCCAAGGTAAACGCCACCTCCTGAATCGCCGTGGATCCAGCCTCTCTAATGTGATAACCACTGATGCTTATCGTGTTCCACAACGGTATCTGCTGATGACAGAAGGCAAAAATATCCGTAATGATCCTCATGGACGGTTGGGGAGGGAAAATATAGGTGCCCCGAGCAGGGTACTCTTTGAGAATGTCGTTCTGAATAGTGCCCCGCAATTTGGAGACGTCGGCGCCCTGTTCCTCTGCCACACCGATGTACATGGCCAGCAATATCGCCGCAGGAGAATTGATGGTCATTGATGTGCTTACCGCCGATAAATCAATCCCATCAAACAACCGAGCAAGGTCCTCAATGCTGTCGATGGCTACCCCGACTTTTCCAACTTCGCCGGCTGCCAATTCATGGTCCGAGTCGTATCCAATTTGAGTGGGTAGATCAAAAGCCACGGACAATCCGGTTTGGCCCTGTTCGATCAAGTACTTGAATCGAGCGTTCGTTTCCTCGGCGCTGCCAAAGCCTGCATACTGGCGCATGGTCCAGAAACGACCCCGATATAAGGTAGGCTGTACGCCACGGGTGAAGGGATAAGACCCTGGAAAGTTGAGGTCTCCCTCCACATCCAGCGCCTCCGCATCCCAAGGCCAATACACCCTCCGCAGGGGCATACCCGATACCGTTGTAAACTCCTGCTTGCGTTCCGGTCGCTTCGCAACCTGAGCGGTCACTTTCTCGTCCCATTGCACGGCCTTGTCTCTAAATTCCTCGGACACGCGGCACCTCCTGAAATGTGAAAAACAAGGGTAGATCTCTATGAAACAACAATGGATAGTTGATAACCGTGGGGTCCTCTTCGAACGTGTGTTCGTTCAAACCTTTTCGGCAAGGTTGAAAGCGCTACCCCATGACTCGGATTGAGCCTTATTAAGGAGAACGGCACCGCCATGTTCGACGCTGCCACGTGGTGAACCGGCATTAGGGTCAGGATAAAGGGATCCCTCAATCCGCAGCACTCAGCCGCAGCCCCTTACCCCCTCAAGTGTCTCCAATTATTCGATTACGACAAGAACATCGCCAACTTGATAGGACTGACCAACTTGGGCCTTGATCTCTTTTACTGCTCCACTTGCGGGAGCCACAACCGGCAACTCCATCTTCATGGCTTCGATGATGACAACCTCTGCGTCTTCTTCCACAGCGTCACCAAGGCCTACCTTTACCTCGATCACCTTGCCGTTCATGGGCATGGTCACTTCAGCCATATCCTTAAACCTCCTCGATTATCTTCATGTAGAAGCACAAAGAGCCCCTGCTGCAAGCTTTTCCTGAGCAGAGGCCCGAAACATTAATGGGACACCATCGGTTGGCACAACTCCATGAGAATACCATGACTGGCCTTGGGATGCATGAACGCGATGGTCATGCCATGCGCGCCCTGACGTGGCGTCTCATCGATAAGTCTTACGCCACGGGCCTTGAGTTCCTCAACCGCCTGGTAAATGTCATCCACTTCGAAGGCGATGTGATGTATACCCTCTCCGTTCTTTTCAAGAAACTTCTTGATGGCCGATGAACCGGAAACATCCTGAAGAAGCTCAATGGAGCTTTCCCCCACCGGTATAAACCCAATCTTCATGCCCTGATAATCTTCAGTATGTGTCAGCTCCAGCGGCAACCCTCCGGTAAAAAACTTTAACGCGGCATCAAGATCATGCACCGCGACACCTAGATGAGCTATTTTCTTTATCTTCATGGCAGGAGCCCATGCCTCTCTCTAATGGCGGTTAGCTGCTCGCGGTGGATGAGGAATCGGACGATGTCTGAGTGGAAGTTCCTTCTGCGCTGCTCTCAGAGTGTTTCTTTGCACTTCCGCCACCAGAATCCTTCCGTCCATAGTCGGTCACGTACCACCCCGTGCCCTTCAACACAAACGTCGAGTGCGATATCAATCGGGAAGCGCTTCCCCCGCAGTCCGGACACGCATCCACCGGTGGATCTGAAAACTTCTGCCATTCCTCAAATTCCTTGCCGCATTTGCAGCACCGGTATTCGTAAATCGGCATCCTCTCGTACCTCCAATTATCTCCTATGAGTTTTATGCGTTATCACAATTGTCCAGGCCAAACTGCTTGTCATAGAGTTCCAATACATGATCAATACTCGTAATACCCCTCAAAATATCTTTGGTCACTCCATGAACCAACTGCTCTTCTCGATCCCTCTCATGGACATCCCCGAAAAAATTCACATCAAACCTTCGAAAACGGGTTATATGAACCAACTCGTGAGTCAGTATGAACAAACTAAGAGTCCAGAGGTCATGACATGAGGATCGCAGTAAAGCACCCAAGATGTTGGGGTCCTGAAGAACAACACCATATCTCTTGGTCCCCGCATTCTTGACTCCCGGTCTCAGTCTTGTGTCGTACAGGACGACGTGAGCAAATATATCCGGCTCATGCAGGGATTCGTGAATGTCCTTTCGAGTAAAAACTCCATACGGATTTCTCGTC
Organism: Thermodesulfobacteriota bacterium; assembly: GCA_030837305.1. Taxonomy (GTDB): domain Bacteria; phylum Desulfobacterota; class Desulfomonilia; order Desulfomonilales; family Desulfomonilaceae; genus JAUPKT01. Next base: position 124 of record JAUPKT010000137.1, on the reverse strand, counting down.
CACTCGTTATCCGGCAACCCAAAATAACGCTGAGTAAGTCCCTCCGCCAAGAGGGCCGCTTTCGTTATAGTTTGCTTGTCCGAACCGGTAAAGAAACCCGCTTGCATCCGCATGAACACCGCCT
>JAUPKT010000136.1 GCA_030837305.1 Thermodesulfobacteriota bacterium | reverse complement strand
GCAGTGCGTGCTCTCCATGACGCCTTCGAACTTGACAAACCGAAGGAAACTCAGGCAGAAACTCACTGATATAAGTGTTCCCAGAGTTTCGAGAAACACGATGACAAGGCCGCCCTGCATCAGGAATCCTGGACCGAGGTCCTCCGTGGTCATGGCGATTTGGTGAGAACACCGTCCCCTTCACCTTCAACGTGACGAAAACTTGACAAAAAAATATGATGATTAAATTACACTTTTATTCAATATGTTGAGAGTATAATCTATTGACAGACTTTATATTAATATGATAATTATACTCACGAAGCTACGATATCTTTATGAATCTATTGTTTTTAATATTAGGAGTCGAAAGATGTTGCGACGGCTCGTTGTGTTAGGATTAGGTTTCGCAGTTGTAATCACAGCAACACTCTGCATTTCATCGAATAGTCTGGCCATCACCAACTCACCGTGCTGCCCCCAAATCCAAGTCTGCGGACCTCCAGTAGTACCGATGTATTGCGGGGCATTTCCGTCTCCCCTCTTTCCTGCCCCGCCGCCGTTGGTTGTCCCCATCTATGTGCCGCCGCCTCCGGTTCCAGTGTGTCAACCACCGCAACCGTCGTGCGTCGCCAAGGTGAAGCGACCTAGGGTCATGATGCACTATTAATGAGACCCGTTCTTCTGACTGCCAGGGGCGGGCCCGCAGCCTACACGGAAACTCGCCCCTCGCGTCAAAGACCTCCCTCCGAAAGACGGCCTTTCATAACCTTTCCCAAGAGAAACAAATCAACAGTACCCTTTCCTCGATGGCATAAGCGGCCTTTCCTATGGCTGAGATACAGAAAAAGTTGTCAGATGGTGTGTGATTGCGCGATCTTTTGAATTAGAGTCAAGTCTGAAATCGCGGGAGAGCCTGTGTCACATGAGCTATGAATGGTCACAAATGGCCACACTGTAACGTCGGCGCATCGACACTCAATAGCGTTTCCAAGGACTGTGCAAGTGTTTCACATTGAATTCCAGATCTCGTTGGCATATCTTCCTGCTTGAGGACAACAATCACGGGTATGCCCTCACAAGAGTTTATTTGATGTCTCCTTACGCAATCTCATTGCAGTTCAACCTCATGGAAAAACACCCAAGCACGGCATCTGTGGGAGGAAACAGCAAATGATGGGAAAGTCCCATTACTGGGTAGTCTCTGACGCAGTCGCCTATATGAAGAAATTTGGCAACGAACAGCAACAAACTGCACTCCAAACATTTGAGTTGGCGTACGGCCGCAGGGAATCAGTCGATACGATGCCGCCGCATGAAACCGCAGTCGAGCGGTTGGTGGGGTTCGAGGCCCTCCACACGGACAAGTTTGGTGATCTTGCTCTCTCATTTCAGGGAATACCGGGAAACGGGAAGCGAAACGTCACCGGCCTCGGTTTCCACATGTTCACCGCGTTCAATCATTTCATCAACCCCTTCCCGGAGACGGACGTACCGTGGGAGAGTGCAGCAGGCTATGCATATGAGACGTCCTCCATGCGGGGGATCGATTCGTTTGTCGTGAAAGGTATTTCAGACCACCTGCGGGGGCTGGTTGATGTTGAGAACTCCCTGGTGGTCGACAGACTGCGGTGCTCATGGCTCAACGATGAGGAGTCGTGGAAGGGGAACTACGATCAGTATTTGAGCAAGACCAAATTTGCCCCATGGAATGTCTTGGCGGGATTCTATTACTCCCGACTGATTGAAGACCATTTTGAACCATTGGAAGTCAGGGGTCCCAATCAATTCATCGTCGGGCTGCAACTCGTAGGCCCTCTTGTGCATGCTGCTGCAGATGCGTGCGCGGTGCAGCACGTCCGGTCTACCCTCGGGTTCGGACACTCAATATGGGAAAATTACCTCAAATCGAAATGCTACAACAGGCAAATCAATGTGAACGCCCGCCTGGTGTCCGAGTTTCTCTCCCACGAGGCGTTTTCTTCTTCTCTGGTCGTAGAGACGGGACCCCTTGCGGGCTGTTTTGATATGAATCGCTTTGTGTACCTCCTTGCAACGCTCACTGCACAGCGGCTTCAACAGTCAACCAGGCAGGATTGGGCGCAGCTATGGCATGCAGGGGACAAGTTCTGGCGCGACTACCTCCTTGGTCAGTCCATGAGGGAAGACGCCTATTACCTGTACAATATGGCGGTAGCAGCGACAGTCCATGTCCTGGTCCGGTGCTACCAGGATCTCGTACGGCGTGAATACCTTTCTCCGGGTGACGGGCTGAAAAACAAGGAGAAACTGCCCGAATTGGATCTCATACAGGAGGATCACCCCGACTTTCCATCCAAGAAGGCCATTGATAGCCCGCCTTCCGAAGCCTTCATGGAGGCGCCTTTTTCGTCGGCAGAGGAGGCTCTCGGGTTTTCCCCCATTGGTCCCACCGATCTCCAACAACGCCTCGGTGATTTGTACAGAAAGTTATCCTCTCCGGCATCCGGGAAACAGGCCGTAATGGAGCTGTTTAAGAGTGTTGAGAAACAGCTTGTCGACCAATACGAGAAGATGGCCCGGAAGACGGGGGAGAGTTTCTGTCCATTAAGGGCCACGGAGAAGCTGCCCTTGGATTCTGAACTGAGTGCTCATTTCGGGACGGGGACGTTCCGCATGCCGTCTGCCGACGAGTGTGATGATCCGCAGATGTTCGAAAACTACATGCGTCTGAGCGAAGTCCATGCCAATGTCGCCCACAAGATTCAGTTGACCCAGACCATAGCAGGACTCCAATTCACCAGAAAAAAATGTGATGCCCATCCCGCCCTCGCCAAAAGGTTCGATTCTCTTGTCAAGACGATCGAATCTGCCCGGGACGCGGCACTTGATAGCAGGGACGACTTTCTCGCAGAACTTGAAGCTTCGAAGGTCCAACAAGAGAGCAAGGCGGACCGAGCTGCAGCCACCGAGAAGGAATCGGTCTTCCAGAAGATGTTCTCTGCGGTGCAGGACTGGATTGCTCCGGTATTCCATGTTCCCGTGACCGCTATGGCTACTGTGGCCGCAACAATACTCCTCCTGGTCGTCTTGCTTCCCCGTGGAGGCCAGGAACCATTCTTGGGGCTGAGTAATGAGAAGTGGGACAAACCGCAAATAAATCTTATGGCGCCAAAATCCGTCAAGGACATACAAGTGTCGCCTGAGCGCGCCGAAAAGCCACGTGTTGCAGTATTACTCTATCTCAGAGACTTCAAGAAACGACCCCCACAGGACGAGATAGACTCCTTGTATCGAGCCATGAAGCCCAAACAGTCTCTTACCCGCCAGATTGACATCGTGAGTCCTAGCAAGGTGAATGAGGTCATGGCCAAGGCCCGTATCAACGTCGAAGACATAAATGCAGCCGCAACAGCGCTCCAAAACGAATTGGGCCTTAATCGAATCTTGATACTGACCATTACCGCCAAAGGAGATGGAGTGCTCTTGGACAGTGAATTAAGAGATATCGACTCAGGACAAGTCAAAATCACAAAGGCTGACTCGCCCATCACGAGAGAGGAAATTCCTCGCGTCCTGAGTAATAGAGTGGCCGAGCAGCTTCAGGCTCAGTAGGAGCGAACTGCCGGCTTGTTTCGCGGTGCCTGTGGCTCTTATACGTGTCATTCTCGCTTTGCTGTGCCAAAGGTTTGCAACCCGCAAACTCGGTCTGGTACGAGAACGGGTATGACCGCCGGGATCAATCTCACGTCAACAGGCGTTGTTCCAGAATACGTG
>JAUPKT010000005.1 GCA_030837305.1 Thermodesulfobacteriota bacterium | reverse complement strand
CCTGAGCGCCTGGTGGTGGCGCACTGGTTCGCGCCGCCCCACATCATTCCTCTGGTGGAGGTGGTGCCAGGCCCAGAGACTTCTTCGGAATCCGTTCGCTTGCCGAGTCGCCTCATCAGGTTTGCGGTGAATTGAACGGATTCCGAAGAAGTCTCTGGGCCTGGCACCACCTCCACCAGAGGAATGATGTGGGGCGGCGCGAACCAGTGCGCCACCACCAGGCGCTCAGGTCGGCTGATCCGGGGGATCCCGAAGATGTCAAGCGAGGAGGTGTTGCTCGCGATCACCGCATGGGGAGGGAGGAATTGATCCAGTTGCGAAAAGACCTCCCGTTTTATCTCCGGCACCTCGGACACCGCCTCTACTGCGAAATATGCCCCCTTTGCCCCGGCGGCCAGATCTGTAAAGGGATGAATGCGGGTGACCACCCCCGGGATATCGTCTTTGGATATCCTTTCGAATTCGGCCAATGTCTCAAGATTGGCATGGATCAGACCCATAGCACGTTCCAGGACCACCTGATTCAGATCCACCAGGTTCACTTCAATCCCGGCCTGGGCAAACACATGGGCAATGGAATGCCCCATAACACCGGCACCCACCACGACTGCCAGTTTCACATCGTTTTGATCCATCATCTACTTCCTGATCTTGAGTATCTTCCTGGCTTCATCGGGTGTTGCGGGCGCCATTGAGAATTCGCGAATAATCCGGATCATCTTCTCCACCAGTTCCGCGTTGGACCTGGCCAGCTCCCCTTTGGACAGATACAGGCTATCTTCCAGACCGACGCGGCAATTCCCTCCCATCAAAACGGCCATCGTGCAGATGGGGAACTCCATCCGTCCGGCGCCAAAGGCCGACCACTGATACTGGTTCTCCCCGAATAGCCGGTCTGCTGTCTCCTTCAAGTGAAGCAGATCGTTAAAGGTCGGCTGTATGGCGCCCAAGATCCCCATGACAAACTGGAGAAACAGAGGGGGGTCCAAAAACCCCTCAGAGAGGAGGAATTTGGCATTATAGAGATGCCCCACGTCATATATCTCCAATTCCGGTTTGGTTCCGTTATCCCGCATGATACCGCAGATCTTCTCTAAATCGGCGAATGTGTTCTGGAAGATGTTCGCTTTACTCCCCTCTAAAAACGGTTTTTCCCAGTCGTACTTCCACTCGTTATATTTTTCGACGACCGGAAAGAGGGCGAAGTTAATGGAGCCCATATTAAAGGATGCCAGTTCCGGCTTGAACTTCGGGACCGGCGCCGCCCTCTGATCCACGGTCATGCCGGCGCCGCCGCCGGTGGTGATGCAGATGATGACGTCCGATTCCGACCGGATCCTCTCCACAATCTCACCAAACAAATTCAGATCGGGGCTGGGCATCCCATTCTCCGGATTCCGGGCATGGATGTGCACAGCCGCTGCCCCGGCGCTGGCCGCCTCCACCGCCTGGCCGGCGATCTCCTCCGGCGTAATCGGTAGATAGGGCGACATGGTCGGGGTATGAATCGAACCGGTAATTGCTGCAGTGATGATCACCTTTCTGCTCATGTTATTTTACCCTTTTCCCAATATCTAGGCACTTAGAGGACCTCTCTTTCCTGGCCCATTACAGAAAAAACATGGGGGACCAGATTCCCCCATGTTTTCTTACTTCTTGAGATGTTACACAGCCTACTTACACCGGGGATTTCCGGTCTCAGCAGGCGGGGTTGTGATATCCTCTGCAGGGATTATAGTTGCCGGACCTACATAGGGAAAATCAAAGAACTCGCTCTTGGCCACGACTTCTCCTGCCACGCCGGGCGAAATCATCTGATGGTCACAGGCCCTCATGGTCACCTCGCCCCAGGCGGTTTCAAAGCTCATCCCTTCCCATGCCTTGATCACGGCTTCCACATCGGTGGTCCCGGCCTTCTTGATGGCCTCGGCCAGAAAGCGCGCAGCCCAGTACGCCCTTCCCATGCTGAGCGTCGGATACCGGTACTCAAGTGGGGCATCCTTATATTTTTCAGACCACTTTGCGAGGAACTCTTTATTCTTCGGAGAATCGATGGTGATCATGTACGAATCAGCGCCTACAAAGCCCATGGCCTCTTTTCCGAGGTCTCTCAAAATGAGGGGATCATTTAAGAAGTAGTTGCCTAATTTGGCCTTCCAACCCATGGAGGCACCATGTTTAATCAAAAGCCTGAGGTCGGTTCCCCAGTTTCCAGACAAGACCACCTCGGCTTCGGAGGCCATGATGGCGCTGATGTAGGGAGCAAAATCTTTGCAGGCGATTGGGTGGAAGACCTCACCCACTATCCTTGCGCCTTCAGGCTTTATCTTGTTGAATTTTTTCCTGAAACCATCGGCTGCCTCGCGCCCAAAGGCATAGTCCTGGCAGATGATGTAATATTTTTTGAACTGGGGGTATTTTTTAATGATATACTCTACAACTGCGGCAGAATGTTGATCTGTATTCAGGCATGCCCGGAAAGTATAAGGGATAAACTCTGATCCGGTAATGTTCGCCGCCTCGGTCCCATAGGTCAGGTTGATCACCTTGTATTTCTTGGCCACGGTGTTCATGGCGAGTGTGATGTGGCTCCCCGTTCCGGTCATGAGAAACTTTGCACCATCCTCAAGGACCAGTTTCTTGGCCTTTCTGGCGGCAACGTCAGGTTTAAGGGCGTCGTCCTCAACCGCTGCCACGACCTTTTTTCCCAAGAGGCCCCCTTCCTTATTGATCTGCTCCACAGCGAACTTGACCGCATTGACGTAACGATCACCGATATCTTTAAACGGCCCTGAGAGGGGTTCTAAGATTCCAAAAACGATTTCATCAGCCGCTGTTGCCGCCGGAACCAAAAAAGCGACTGCCACCAATACGAAAATAGCCGCTGCAAAAATCCGTGCAAAACATTTCCTTTTCATGATCCTTGCCTCCTTGTTTTTTAGACATGATTGTCCGGTCTATCAAAGACGCTTCCACTTTCAAACCTATACCTATCACCTCCTTTGACGCCAAAATTCAGACTTCCAGGTACTTTTCGCGTACCTCGCGATTGTCCGTTAACTCCTGAGATGTCCCGTCAAACACGATCTGACCTTTGCTCATCACATAGGCTCTTGTCGTCAAATCGAGTATGACCTCAAAGCCCTGCTCCACCAGAAGAATCGAGATGCCGGCTTTATGGATTTCTCTGATCACGTCTGACACAGTGTCCACCAGCATTGGCGCAAGCCCTTCGGTCGGCTCATCCAGAAGCAGAAGCTCCGGGTTGCCCATAAGGGTGCGTACAATGGTCAGCATCTGCTGCTCGCCTCCCGAAAGATGGCCACCTTTGCTGGTCTGCCTCGCTCTCAGTTGTGGGAAAAGCGCGTAGGCCCGTTCTATGGTCCAGCCTTCCTTGGCCTGATTTTGCAATTTTCCCGGTTTTTGACCGAGGAGCAGATTCTGGTGGACGGTCAGGATGGGGAATATCCGCCTTTCTTCTGGAACGTACCCGACGCCCAAGCGAGTGACCTGGTGTGGTTTCATGCCCACCACTTCTTTTCTGTTGAATAGGATGGAACCCGTCCGCGGGACGACCACCCCGCTGATGCTCTTCAGCGTGGTGGATTTGCCCACACCGTTTCGGCCCAGGAGCCCGACGACCTCGCCTTTGTTCACATGCATCGAAACATCATGGAGGATATGGCTCTTTTCATAAAAGGTATTGATGCCTTTCAGCTCTAATATCATTTCTTGCTCCCTAAATAGGCTTTCTTGACCTCCTGATTTTCCCTGATCTCCTCCGCGGCCCCAGTGGCCAAAATTTTCCCGTAGTAGAGAACAGATATGCGGTCGGAAATGGAAAAAACCACATTCATGTCGTGTTCGATGATGACCAGGGTCTTTCCTGCAGTGACACGTTTAATCAGTTTGACGGCATCCCGTGTCTCCTCGGTCGTCATGCCGGCAGTGGGTTCATCAAGCAGGATCAATTCCGGTTCCATGGCCAACGCCAGGCCGATTTCCAGGGCGCGCTGATGACCGTAGGCGAGTTCCCCGGCAGGTGTGTCAGAATGGGTCGCAAGTCCGATGGTCTCCAACAGACCGCGCGTTTCTGAATTGACCTCTTCGATGCTCCCCAGTGCCCTAAAGATGTTGAACCGCATTTTTTTCTTGGAAACGATGACGTTGCGGATATTTTCATGCACCGTCATATTGGGAAAGATATTGGTTACCTGGAAAGAGCGGGCCAGACCTATTCGGCTCACTCTGTGGGGAGACCAGTTTGTGATATCGCGATCCTTAAAGAGAATTTGGCCGTCTGAAACCCGGTGCCTGCCGGTAATGACATTGAAAAGCGTGCTCTTGCCAGCCCCGTTCGGCCCGATGATGGCATGACGTTCCCCATCCTCAATCGTTAGATTAATCCCCAGGAGGACATCGAGCCCGCTGAAATCCTTTTTCACACTATTGATCTGCAAGAGCACTGTCATCGTTCTCCTCCAACCGCTGTGTTCTTATTCCAAGAGACTTTGAGCCTGGCTGGGATGAGGCTGATCAGGCCTTTGTTGGCATACAGGATCAGAATCACAAAGAGGAGGCCCAGGAAAAACTCCCAATTCTCCGTGATGTCGCTGACCCATTCCGTAAAATAGATGAAGACGCCTGCCCCAAGGACCGGGCCCAAAAATGAACCTGTCCCACCGATGAAGGTCATGAAAAGGATTTCTGTGGACGTGGCTAAACCGATGGCATTTAAAGAAACAAATTCCGCGAAGATGACAAAAAGGCTTCCCGCAATTCCCGCGAAAAAACCCGCCATGGCAAAAAGGCTCAGCTTGGACCAAAAGACGTTATACCCGATAAATTCGGCCCGATCCTCGTTATCTTTGATGCAGGCGATCGTGTTGCCATAGGGGGTCCGCAACAAAAACCATAAGACTCCGAGAGAAACGAGGACCACGATCAGCGTCACATAATAGACGTTGGAGGTGACAAGCATATCCACGTCACCAATGAGGGGGAGGTCTATATTCGGCTTGTCGAAGCCGATCCCGTCGTCTCCTCCGGTCAAACTTCTCCACTTGAGGGCAATTGAATATATCAACTGATTGAAGGCCAGGGTCAGCAGTGCAAAATAGGTCCCGCTCAACCGGACACAAAAAAACCCCACGATGGCAGCCAGCCCCCCCCCGCCCAACCCACCGATCAGGATGGCTAATGGAAGGGGCATTCCGGCAATGAATTGACACGCAAAGACCGTAAAGTACGCGCCTGTGCCGAAGTAGGCCGCATGCCCAAAGGAAAGGAGGCCCCCGTAGCCTAAGAGCAGGTTATAGCTAACTGCAAAAAGGCTAAAGAAGGCAATTTCAATTGCCATGTTCAACTGCACTTCCGATAGAACAAAGGGCAGCATGATGAGCAGTATCAGGACGATCAGGCCAAAGATAATATTCCGAAATCGATTTGTGGTCATGCCGCCTCCCCGAACAAACCTTGAGGTCTCAACACCAAGACAATAGCCATGAGTAAGAACTGAAAAACCAATGCCAATTCAGGGATAAACATGATTCCAAAGGATTGGAGTTCCCCGATCATAAGCGCGGCCAGCAGTGCCCCCCAAACACTCCCAAAGCCGCCAATGACGATAACCACGAATGCGTCTATCAGGATTTCCAGGCCCATGCCTGGATAGGTGGTCAAGAAAGGCGCGGCCACGACCCCTGCAAGCCCCGCAAGGGCGGACCCGATGCAGAAAACCCCCAAGAACACCGCCTGCACGTTAGTTCCCAGGATATCCACCATCTCATTATCAAAGACCGCGGCCCGGACCGTAATCCCGATGCGGGTCTTTTGCATGATGAAGGCGAGTATGAGTAACACAATTGCCGAGACAAGGAGGATGAAGAGCCGGTACGTGGGATATATGCCGCCCGCAAAGGGGATGGAGCCTGCCAATACAGCAGGAGGTTGCACGTTTAGAGGGTATGTGCCCCAGATCATCTTTACCACTTCAGCCAGGATGTAGAAGATGCCAAAGGTAAGCATCAGTTCGGGGGCGTGCCCAAGGGCATGGACCTTTCTCAACAGTACCCGCTCCACAAACGCGCCGATAAGGCCCACGCCAATGGGGGCCAGAATCAGGCAGATCCAGAAATTCCCCGTCCACGCGACCAGGGTATAGGCAAAATAGGCACCTACCATGTAGAAGGCTGCGTGAGCGATATTCAGGACGCCCATCATCCCGAATACTAATGTGAGCCCGGAGGTCACAAGGAAGAGGAGCATCCCGTAAACCAGTCCGTGCATCCCTTGAATGATATACGCATCCATTTGATCTCCTGTTGAAACGAATGTTGCTGTTTAAAAGAGCGACCTCATCGCGGACAGGAACATGTGCGGTCGACCCGCCGTTCTTACCTTGTCTGCTTGGGACATCCATACGAAAGGGTATAATTCGTCCACGGCTCGCTCAAGAATGAACCCTTAGCTGCTCAATATGACAATGAGGATTTTGACTTCACGGCTGCCAAGCGCAAAACCCCGGTGGTCGATACCTGAATCAAAATATATGCAATCGCCTTGCTCCAGGAGGTATTCATTTTCTCCATGCAAAAACCGCAGTGTACCCCGGAGGACAAAGATCATCTCTTCGCCTTGGTGGTGAAATAGGGGACTCTTTTCAATCTCGGGCGGGATGGTGAGAATAAACGGTTCCATCTTCTTATCCGGATATTTATGTGCCAGCGTCTCATAAGAATACCCGAACGTTGTACCGTCCCGCGCCATCTGCTGCCGCTCGTTCCGTTTGACCAGTGAAAGGCTCGTCGGCTCGTGACCTTCGCCGAAGAGCGTTGACATGCTGACATCCATCGCCCTTGCGATATTGAGGAGGGTGGATACAGGGGGGGCTTTTTCAGAATTCTCAACCTTGGAAAGGTAGCCCTTGGTAAAGCCGGTCTTCACGGCGAGATCTTCCAGTGTCAGTTCTTTCAGCTTTCTGATCATTCGGATATTTTTTCCGATTTCATGTTCGGGTAACATGACCGACTCCTGTTCAGCGAACATCCGCCGGGTTGAAACAAACGCAACCGGGGAATAATGATCATGAAACAATCACCTGTATGTTTTACTAAACGGATTTACAAGATATATTTTAGTGATGATTTTTATGCAACTTGATATTGTTAAGTTTCCTCTTAAGAAATTCTATTAACCGGTCGTTAGAAGGTTGTCAAGAAAATTCTTTGCCGTGACCGGATGTTCGGGAAAGGCATCTGGGCCCTTTGTGCAGTTTTCAGCGGGTGAGCTCGCGAGACTGTTGGAAACAACGTCGAAGAAGTTGTTTAAGACGAAATCCGTGGCGGACCGACCGTTGTTGAAATTGGGATTGCTACAGTCTTCCGGGAGCACGGGGTGGCGCGTAGTAGACCGACGGTTCAAGCCCCCAAAAGGCATTGCACAGCATATATCGGTAGTCCTCTATTTGATAGAAGGCAGGCATGGAGAGCAAGTTGTTCGTTTGAGGTCAGCTCAAAAGGCAAGTATTGCGAAACAATCATGGCTCTATTGAAAAATGCCATGACATGTTTTTACCCATACTTGACTTGACGGAACTTGTTGCTACCCTTTCTTGGGGTGTTCTATCTCCTCAAAAAGAAATTTGGCTGGAGCAACTGGCGCCTCATTTGGTTCATCCCGATTGCTAATACTATTTTTTAGAAAAGTTCTCAATAGCAACTACGGCCTTGTTCTTTTTTTCGTCGGGCAGTCCAAAAGCCAGATTCGCAGTGTAAAGCACACCATCCCTGATTGTGATATCATCTCTCGGGAAGGCAAACTGAGACCTAAGATCTCATGACAACGATGCTTCTTTAGGAACTGCCGACGTGACCTTACTACTTGATATCACATGAATTTATTAGGTTGTGAGATGAGCCACGTCTCTGCACTGAGACTGCATTCATAAGGTCTTCCAGTTTATGGTTAGAGACCGCAAGATCTTGTGGTCTCCCGCATTATGTAAATTCACCATTTCACATGAGATAAATATCACCTGTTCCAGGTCTCATCCTTTAGCTTTCCAGCGACCACGGTTTAACCCTACTCTCTGAAACGGCCTGTTCCATTACCCCCCTGATTTCTTGTAACAAGAGGCCTTCCCCTTCCCGTTATGAAGGGGAAAGGCACATTGATGTCTCTCCTCCCCAGAGGTGAAAACATGAAACAAACCAAAGCCCTGGCGGTCAGACAGCCAAAGCCAGAGAACTACCAGATACCGCAGACCGTGACGTCACCGGTTGAACGCCGAGAGATCAGGCAATACATGGAAATGAGACAGCGACAGATTAAGAGCAGGCTCGATACCATCTATCGGACAAATAAAGAAACCTATGTCGAGGAAAGATACAGGCAGGAAACAGTAAAACTTCTCAACAATAGAAAACTTGCCGAACTCATCAAAGAATATAACAAGGATAACAATACGATAGCAGATCTTGCAGCTAACAGAGACAAGATCCATAAACAGATTGAGCGCCTCTGCGACAGAAAACAGCAGGTCTCTGAAAAGATACAGGACTATGCAGATAACACAGAGGGGATTTCATACCGCACTGAGCGATACGGAAAACTGACAGAGCGGCACGAAACAAACTGTATTGAACCCAAAAACCTGCTTGAAGAATCTGCAATAATGGACAAAATCAAAGAAGAGTTCGATACACTGAACGCCAGTCAGATGGAAGACCGGAACCGTCGCTTGAGTTACCTCAATGAGAAAATCGAAGAACGCCTCCTCTTCGGCAAACGAAACGAAATCCAGAAGCTCTTCTGCGAACTGGAAAAGATGAACGCCATCGTCGAAGCCGAGATGATATCCCTGGGCCTTGAAGAGTCGCACGAAGAATGGGTGACTGACATCGAACCTTCAGACGAACGGCCAAAAGCAGAAGCGGCCTAAAATGGCTCAACCTGCACAAGATGAAACAGGCCGAAGATTTCATTGGCGAGATTACCCTTGGCAATGCCAGCGCTCAGGAAATAAAGAGCTATATCCGCTCTCAGGCAGCGAGAATCAGGCAACTGGAAGCCCGGCTTGAATTTATTGCCCTGAAAGAAAAGGAATGTACTCTTGCCAGGAAACGCCAGTCACTCGCCAGGTTCATTGAGCGTAACCATTTTTTT
>JAUPKT010000135.1 GCA_030837305.1 Thermodesulfobacteriota bacterium | reverse complement strand
TTGGCGGATCAAATTATGTCGTACATGTTGAGGAGGCGCGGGAAGATAGCGACTATGTGTTTGGGAGCGTTTCAGAATTTGACGGAATCTCTTTGAAACCCGCCTCGACTCTTCCACTCCCACAGGGTGTCCATTTTTTCATGACCGAACTGCGCGGGGAAAAGCATCGCATGGCCGTTGTGGCTCCCACAGACGTTGACGCCCGGACAATCATTTCAGGACTACAGCCCCTTAAGGGCGCACAGCTTTTGTCTGAGAAAGATATAAGGTCGTTGGCCAAACAAGGCGTCTATTTGTGGCCGGTGAATCGAAAGAAGAATGCCCTGGCGTTCATATTCCCTGGGCAAGGATCGCATTATGCGGGGATGGGCTTGGAACTCTATCAAACATTCCCCGAGGTGAAAGAATGGATGGATCGGGTTGCGGCAGTTGCCGACTTCGACATCCTGAAGCTCATGTTTTATGACACCGAGGAAGATCTACAAAAGACTCGCTGGCAGCAACCCGCGCTGTTTACCCTTGAACTGGCAATCGTGAAATATCTGATGGCAATGGGTGTTGAGCCCTCAGCCCTCGCAGGTCACAGCCTTGGTGAGCTGACAGCCTTGTGTCTTTCAGGAGTCTATTCATACGAGGACGGCTTTCGAATCGTAAACAAGAGGGCCATCTGCATGGACAAGGCGTGCGACGTGAATATCGATCCGGGCGTGATGATGGCTGTTGATGCCCCCTTGGACTATCTGAAAGAAATACTCAGCAAGAGAGAGCACATATACATAACGAATATCAACTCTCCACGTCAGGTCGTTTTAGGAGGCAATACAGAGGCCGTCAAGGAATTGGGCGAGGAACTCAAGGCACAGGGGTATCGCAGGACATTACTCAGAGTGAGCATGGCATTTCACTCCCCCATCATGAGGTGCATTCATGATGAGTTGGACGCATTTGTGTCACAAATTCAGTTTCACCCACCTGGAATCCCGGTTGTTTCCAACACCACCATGAAACCGTTTCCGTCTGACTCAACGGAGATCAGAGCCATCATCATGGCGCATCTCGAATCCTGTGTTCATTGGATGCAAAATGCCACGACTCTCTGGGATGATTTTGGTGTAAGAACTTTTGTTGAGGTCGGACCTCGAGACATATTGACGAATCTCGTATCGGATACTCTCCCTGAAGCAGATTGCATATACACATCACAACCATCATCGGAGGTATCGATTTTCCGAGGTGCTGTTGCCCAACTTTACGTGCGAGGACACATTCCTGTGCAAGGAGATTTCGTCCCGTTCCCCGGCGAAATTACAAGATTGTCCCATGCCATGGCCGTCCGTCCATCTTCTTTGCCCGCCGGAGCAATGGCTGTAGCGCTTCCTCCGTCTGTTTCTCAGCCCATACATGATCACATTCAAACATTCGTCGCGGATGGGTTTGGGAAATTTTTCAAACCTGCGCTGCTCTACTCTATACGTCGAGATTTTGATCCCCATTTTGATGAGAATGATCTGGAGCAGACGCTCATGGCCTTGTATCCAGGTTTGGGTGGGGTTCAGCCGCTGGTCCGGCTCCCCATTGCCCCTTCCACGCAAAAGCAGCCAACAATGATGGGGCAACCGGCGCAAGGGCTCACGGAAATTCGTCCACCGGCTTCAGAAGGCGATGAACTCACCGAAACGGTAATTAGGCTCATCATGGATGCAACCGGGTACGAAAGGCCCGAGATTGAGCCGGAGATGGACTTGCGAGAGGACCTGTCCATTCGGTCAAGTCGCTTGCCCGTCATAATGGACAGCATGGAAAACCAGTTCGGGATCAAGATCCATCTGGAAGACTTCATGGAAGTACGGACCATTGCCGACATCGTGGAGAAACTGAGGGAGCTGCTCGGTGAGTCCTCCGGTCTTCCCGGTAGTCCCCGGCAGCAAAAAGCGGAACCGGAATTGGAGGGTGTTGCAGCTTCTGCGGACGTATCTGAGGAACGTACTGAGCCGATCCGACGGATCGTTTTTCAGGAGAGCGAACTAAAGCTTTCTGAAGCTCGCCCGATTTCATTGTCCGCAGAGGACACGGTCTTAGTCCTGACGACAAGCAGGCAGAATGCTTTGTCGGTCAAAGTTGTTGATGTGCTTCAACAAAAGTACGGTGTGGGAACCAAGGTTGTCGAATATTTGTCCTCGCCAGCGTCAGGGTCCGAGTCTGAAAAGGCAGGAGTCGTCTTCAATAACAGGCTTCAGGAAACCGCGGCGGATACAGATCGTTTGGCCGGTGTTATGATAGTCCTTTCCAAAGATTTGGCAAAGGCAATTCCAGACCCTGCAGAAGCATCCCGCATTTTGACTGAGTTTTTCTCAGTTGCCAAAGTTTTCATAGACTCTCCGGACAAGAAATTTGCATTTTGTATCTATGAGCATGACGATTCCTCGGACATCGTAAGCCTGGTGGCCCAAGGAACTTTGGGCATGTTTTTGAGTCTGGGACATGAGTTTTCTTCCATACAATTTAGAGTGATCGGTATTAGTTCTTCCACAGATCTTGGGGCGGCGATTGACCACGGACTGGATCGAGGCCAGAAAGTCATTGAAACCTTCTATAAACACCAGCGGCTCTATACTACTGTTGGAATTCCTGAGCGGCTCCGTGTGACGGATGAGGGGACATTTTCTCTTCGACCAGAGGACGTCATATTGCTCTCCGGCGGGGCCAGAGGCATCACGTATCACCTGGCTCGAAAATTGGCCGACTTTGGATGCAAACTTGTTTTTCTCGGAACCACGCCCATTGATCCGAGCGTTGATTACAAGAAGCTTCTGAATGAAGGCATAGTGACTCCTGAACTGCTGTCCGAGGAAATCAGACGGAGGAAACCCGGCCTCTCAGAGGAGAGCCTCCGGACTGAGCAGGCGGCCCTGGCCAAGGCCCTGGATATTATCTCCAATGTTGAAGCCCTGAGGGCATCAGGGGTGGAAGCCTCTTACTACCGGTGCGATGTAACTGATCGGGATCAAACAAACCAAGCCATCACCGAAATCCTGAGACGATACAACGGCATACATGGGGTCGTGCATGGGGCCGGCATACTCAAGGACAATTTTGCCAAGCAGATGTCCGTTGAAGATTTTAGACTGGTAACGGACGTGAAGTTCCTCGGAGCTTTGAACTTGTGGAGAGCCACCGAAGATTCGGGACTCAGATTTTTCGTGTGCCTTTCATCGGCGGCAGCAATCCAGGGTAATCCAGGCCAGGCAAACTATTCAACCGGCAATCGCATGATGTCCGCGCTTGCCGGTTTGGTGCGGTCAAACAACAAGCAAACCCTGTTCAAGGCATTGCAGTTGCCTCCCATAGAAGGTTCCGGCATGGCGGAGAATGAAGAGATCCGGGCCCTGATGAAACGTATGAATGCTGCGTATGTTCACGTGGACGAGTTGGGGGAACTGTTCGCAAGAGAGCTTATGTTTGGTTCAATTGATGAGGCCTGGGTTTTGTTCATGAGATCTCTGCCCCAACTGGAGACGTCGTTGCTGGAACTGACCGAACCTCAGGTTCCTGCATCTCGACTGATTGTAGGGCCAACTGAACTTGAAGTGGCC
>JAUPKT010000134.1 GCA_030837305.1 Thermodesulfobacteriota bacterium | reverse complement strand
GGATGGAATGATTCGACTGCCGGCAAGCTCACCGGCATTTTCCCAAAGACAATTCCATGTAACTGACAGAGCCACCTGCGGTGGTACTGGGGTGGACAGAGGGGCAAGAGGGAGGAAACTCTCGCTACGTCTCCGTGAGGAGTGGGGGGGGGGCTTTTTAAGTAACTATATTAATTAGCTATGCTCATATTATAAAGTATCTTTCTCTCCCGAGCGCGGCCGCGCATGTTTTTGTGCCCAATAATTCCTCTAAGAGGTTATAGTTTTAATGATAACTTAAATCATTTTCTAGCTTTTTAATGTATAGGCACTAAATATATGGGTTTTTTGTGTTGACTTTTTTACGTTTTCGTTTATGCTCCCTCTTGCAAGACATTAGAACCCTGAGGGAGGGTGTTATGTTAAGGAAATCTGCTATAGAACTGTTTATGTTGTTTATTTTTGCCATAGCTATCGGAACTATGGCATACGCCGAGTCGGCTTCTCCTCAGAACGATACAGCGGTCGGCACGGGTATCGATTATACAACAGCTTATAAAGGCATTGCCAAAGTCAAGCCTCCAGCACCAAGCACGACCGGTACGAGTACAGCCACCAAGGTCAAGCCTTTTACTGGGGTCATCTCCGGTCTAGATGCCATATCCAGCTACAATCCCGTGACGTGGGGTCCGGAATGTATTGTTCCCATTCCAGCCAAGGGACAATTCCTTGTGGGCCCGAAGATCTTCTTTCCCCGAGTTCGTGGTGATGCCCGTAAAGACACTCCTGGAGCCACCCCACCGCAAGGCGGTGTTGATTTTGAACATCATCTCGGGTTCAAACGCAGTGGGACTGCCGTGTGGTCCATTGAAGCGCTCTATCAGTTTCGGCCATCGTGGGGCATACGGTATTCTTTTTCACCCATGACATTTGAGACATCTGGCGAAGCAAGCACTGGCTTCACTTACGGAGGTCAAACTTTCTCGGCAGGGGCACTGGTACGTTCCAAGTGGGAGCGTTTTCAGCACAGGGCTGGGATCCTGTATAACTTGAGCTACACGACGAACAGTTTGACGAGTTTTTATGCAGACTGGCTCCATATAGACGA
Source organism: Thermodesulfobacteriota bacterium (assembly GCA_030837305.1). Taxonomy (GTDB): domain Bacteria; phylum Desulfobacterota; class Desulfomonilia; order Desulfomonilales; family Desulfomonilaceae; genus JAUPKT01. The sequence goes on along the minus strand of JAUPKT010000134.1, from coordinate 1,596 downwards.
CAAGCTTGTGGTGAGCGGTGAAGGTGGAACCCGCGCCACAGCCAACATACCGGTGATATGGACTGACAGCAAGAACTTGGCGGTTGCTGGTCTCGAGTTCAGCAAAGGTTTGCGCAATTATCGAGGGAACTCTCTGACCCTTGACTGCAAGGCCGGCATAGCATTTCTGGATGACACCATCGGCTATGAGGCAGAGGCGGGACTCACATATATGATACCTATCAAGACCGGTCGATTCGGATTTGTCAAAGGTGGCTATCAGTTCATGAGCCTCAAGAGCGAAACCAACAGAGAGACGTTCAACACTTCCATGGACGGTGCGTTTGTCAAGTTCGGATTCCTCTTCTGAGGATTCAGAAGCCGGCCAAGCCTTCCTCCCCCGATTTTATTGCCCGACCGGGAATCATAAATACCCTCCAAAGTCCGACTCACCGGTCGGGCTTTTTTTCTTTTAGGGATTTATGCGATCCAAACTGATTCCACGGATGCTCCCGCCAGGTCCACGTTCAAAATTGGTCTATTGGATTGGAGATCCCATGATACGAAGAAGGTCGACGGATCAACGGCAATGTCTTTCTTGTCCCCAATCTGAGAGGAGGCCCAGGAAGCCACGGCTTTTATTGCGCTGATAATGATCCTTTCCGCAGAGAGTTGCTTGTTTAGTTCCATCAAGGTCGGGTTTGTCTGGAGCTGTCCCCTCGCTTCCTCCCAATGTATGCCCTGTATTTTTCTCCGCAACACATACGCGTTGCCCCTATCCCTAATGATCAGTAGGGGCGGATTCGTATGAACTCTTGTGTTCTTGATCACGAGGTTGTGTGTTTCGGGTTCAATTCTTTCTATGATTTGTTTCTTCTTTTCAAGTCCGGGCAGCATGTTTGGTTGGACACGTTCGAATATGAATTGCTGGTTGCCGAGAGAGAATTCCTTGAGTCTTGTCGGGTCAAAACCTAGTTCCAGGAGGTCGCCAATGGTGAGCGTCTGGAACTCCATGCGGTTGTTCTCTTGGAGCCATGTCATGAGGCTGGGTCTCTTGTAGTTGGGCAAAGCTTCGATGTATCGTCCCGGATCTTTCTTGAGGGCCTCGGGAAGGGAGAGCCAAATCTTCCTCTCTCCGGAGACAAACGAGGGGCTATCACTGAGGGCCTTGGGGGCGTAGGACTGAATTACAAGACTGCGCACACGTTCATCCAACATAATTTGCGAAAGTGATTCTCCACCGGTGTAGCCTAACAGTCTTTGTATCCGCCTGCTGAATCCGAGCAATTTTGTAACGTATCTTGTGAACATGTAGCGCATAATGGGATCAGAGTCGCTGGACCGCAGCGTTGGTTCAAAGAAAACCAGCAGAGCTTGATACAGCTCCTTGAACTCCTGAATAGTACGTCTAACCATGAACTCGTTTTCTCTCATCTCAATGGCCGGGCGTTTCCTGTTCAAATGGTGTACGAGTTTTTGCAGGGGGATCTTGAGATCTCTTCCTCGCAATGCCGGAGGGATGTAAATCATGTAGCGTTAGTTGTCATTCTCGCCGCCGATACTGGAAAGAACCGCGTCAAGGGGTTCCCAATCTAATTTAAAGTAGATGTCAAAGGT
>JAUPKT010000133.1 GCA_030837305.1 Thermodesulfobacteriota bacterium | reverse complement strand
CAATCCTCGTTAACTCTGACTCAAAAACACTTATTAACTATGTATTGAACTTACGTATCCTGACCTGACCACCGACCCAAAGATAATGTCCCGAGGCTTCTCGCTCAACAAAAGCATTGAGAATCTCAACGGATCAAAGGAAATTCGTGTCGGCGATGTCTTGAGAATCACCCTGGAAATAGGCCTTTTCGATCCCGACAAAACGAGACAACAGGACTCATATCAGTATCTCGCCCTGGAAGATCGGGTCCCTGCAGGCATTGTCCCGATGAACGCAGACTTGAAGACCGAAGGAGTCACTGAAGAGCAGAGTTCTTCAAGTTTCTCCGCTGAGGGAAATCAGTTTTTCCCCAATTACACCGAGTTCAGAGATAACGGCGTCAGAGTATTCAAAGACACAGCCTGGAATGGACTCTACCGCTATTCATACCTGGCACGGGCAGTAATGGAGGGTGAATTCTGGATGGTGGGATCTCGTATCTCCCTCATGTATGACCCTGAACTGTACGGGCGCACCCAGGGGTCTGTGGTGAAAATTCTCCCATCGACCTATTAGACGTTGTCGCTTTCATGGGCAGGCAGTGTTCGCGGCGACAAGAGTAGTTCACATGAGAGCCGATTCGTTTACACATTCCATGACGTCCAGCAGAGCCTGGAGAGTACTGCGGGGAGCTGCAACCGTGCTGTTGGTTATTCTTGGCCTATCCTTGGCGTATCACTTTTGCTGCTTGCCTGATTTCAAGGAGGAACTTGCTCGGCAGCGTATTGGATCCGGGGTCGTGGTAGTTGATCGAAAGGGGAATATTTTGCGCATCTTTCCGGACAAACAAGACCGGTTCGGTCTCTGGGTGAGCAACGATGCAGTTCCCCCTTGTCTGATATCGGCTGTCATAGCGGCCGAGGATAAACGTTTCTTTCATCATCCCGGATTTGACCCTTTCGCCATGGCCCGAGCCTTGTATGCCAATGTGACCAGGAGGCAAAAACGCTCGGGTGCTTCCACCATAACCCAGCAGGTGGTTCGTCTTCTGACGCCAAGACCGAGGAGCTACCGAACGAAATGCATAGAGCTGGCAGAAAGCATCGCCATGGAAATGCAACTTTCCAAACGAGAGATTCTGGAATTCTATGTCAACTTGGCGCCCATGGGAGGCAACATTCGCGGTGCAGCCCTTGCGTCACGAATCTACTTTGGGAAGAACCTCGATCAGATCAGCGTCCCTGAAGCGGCAACTCTGGCTGCATTACCGAGATCTCCGTCGCGTTTTAATCCGGTCAATGCCGACGGTATTCAGAGGCTGATGGCGGAAAAAGACAAGATCTTGGGCCGTATGGCCAAGGAGGGCCTTGTCTCCGAAGACCAATACCAGTCAAGTCTTGGATATACTGTGTCTCTTGCCAAGACGCAGTTGCCCATGGAAGCACCCCACTTCGTAGATACTGTCGTAGCCAGGGGTCAAGCTTGTGGCGGTCGCGTTGAAACCTCGCTGGACCTCAGCATTCAGCATGGGATGGAGAGAATCCTCCAGTCCCACGCCAATCGACTGGCGGCTCATGGCATCCGTCAGATCAGCGCCATAGTGGGATCCGCCAGGGAATCGGCTATTCTTGCGATGGCAGGCTCTCTCCAATACTCTGAAGTTGATTTAGGCTTCAATAACGGGGCCATGGCTTTCCGAAGCGCGGGGTCCACGTTGAAACCGTTTCTCTATGCCGCGGCACTGGAACAGGGACACCAGGCGGTAACGGAAATCCCGGACACCTTTCGAAGTTACACAACACCTCGCGGGGACTATCTCCCACTAAATGCCGACAAAAGGGTCTACGGGCCCGTTATCATTCGGTCTGCCTTGGGAAACTCCCTGAATATCTCTGCGGTAAAAATGTTGAAAGAGGTTGGTTTGGAGCCTTTCTGCACGGTCCTCACGGATCTAAGCCTTGTTCGTGGCTCAGACAAAGCCGCCGATCTTTATGGATTAGGTCTGGCAGTTGGGAACCTCGAAGTCAGTCTTTACCACCTCGTGCAGGCATACGGAGTCCTGGCCAATCAAGGCTGTTTCAGGCCTTTCTCTCTTATGAAATGCTCCGGAGTTCATTCCGTCAAAAAGATTTTTTCAGAGGAAACCGCGTACGTAATTACCCACATCTTGGCAGATCCAACAGCACGAATGCTCACGTTCGGGAATCCCTCATACTTTGATTTTGGATTTCCGGTTGCGCTGAAGACGGGGACAAGCAGCAACTTTAGGGACTCGTGGATCGTCGCGTATACCACCGAACATGTGGTGGGAATTTGGGCAGGCAACTTCGATGGTCGGTCTGCCGTCTCTTCCACCGGGGCCGGGGCTTGCGGACCCATCTTGAAAGACATTATTCGATTACTCTATGGGGATAGACCTCCTCGCACCTTCCAGAGACCACGGCGGGTCAAAGAAGTGCAGGTATGCTCAATGTCCGGAAAGCTCGCATCCGCGGCATGTCGATACCCTATCGGGGAACTGGCAATAATCGGCAAAGAACCTGGTGTTTGTCAAATGAATCATGACCGGGAATATCACGACTTAACCGCCGACTATGCAGGGTGGCTTGCCCAGCGAGAAACTCGGCAGGGAAGGGGAAGGTTCCGCCTGGCAGCCCAACCGGTTCACTCCCGTGTGGGGAGAGTGGACCATCAATTCGTACCCATAGAAATAATAAGCCCCCATGATGAAGACCATTTTGTCTTGTCCCCTCATCGGAACAATATAATTCGCTTTCAGGCCCAGACACGGAGCCTCGTCGAACATGTGGCCTGGTTTGTGGACGGGATGGAGATAACTCGTACAGCTCCGCCATACGAATTTTTTTGGAACTCAGTGCGAGGAAAACATGTGGTGCTTGCTGTGACTCCGGGCAATGAAGCTGCGCGAATAGAGATTACTGTCGAGTAATTCATGTGGCCCATGAAGCCCGATTGGGGCATTCAATAGTCCTGCCTCGTCCGCCATCACTTTCAATCGGTATCCAAGATTCTTCTCATCACATCAAGCATGTCCACCGGCTCGTAAGGCTTGGCCAGAAACGCCTTTACTCCAGGCAGAGACTCTTCCTCGATATTTGTGTTGGCTGTATAGCCGCTTGCCAGAACGATCTTCACTGAAGGATTTATCTCAACCAATTTCCTGCTGCATTCCTTACCACTCATCTCGGGCATGATGAGGTCCAGGAGAACCAAAGAGATTTTCTGCTGATTCATTGTGTAAACACGCAAAGCCTCCAGCCCGTTTGCCGCTCGCAAGACTCGATACCCCGCTTGAACAAGCAGGTCACACATGACTTCCCGCACGGACTCTTCGTCATCCACCACGAGAAT
>JAUPKT010000025.1 GCA_030837305.1 Thermodesulfobacteriota bacterium | reverse complement strand
TGACGCTAATGGGATCTGCTACAACATCTTTAGAGAATAAGTAACCCTTCAGTTCATCACCACTTATTCCGTGTCGAGAACTCCAAGAATTTTGGAGGGCTCCGGGTTGATTAAATGGACGTAACAAACAAGGAAATCCCGAACGAGAAGATTTCTTGCTGAGACACAAGAACTGTTAGTTGGGCTGTGTTCAACGCGCCCGCGTGAATAGCGATACCGGGACGGCGGGGCGGCCTCTTGAGGCGGAGCAGAGCGCTCTTTGCTGGTTTATAAGGTTATATCAAATAGTTGTCCCTATGATACTTCGGCTGGAGATTTGTCATGCCGGCAATACCTGGTTATTTTTTTTGACCGGTTGGGGTTGACAAAATTTGTACGCGTTGGCACTCAGTTCATTAGAGTGCTAACAAACCGTTTGCATCTAGAGATAAATCATTGGAGGTGGTCACATGAAATTTCGTCCTCTGCATGATCGAATCCTCGTTGAGAGGGTGGAATCGGAGGAAGTTACCAAAGGAGGAATAATTCTTCCAGATACGGCAAAAGAGAAGCCTCAGCAGGGCAAAGTAATTGCTGTTGGAAACGGGAAGAAAACCGAAGAAGGGAAATTGATACCGTTGGAGATCAAAGCGGGCGACATGATTCTATTCGGGAAATACTCCGGTTCTGAAATCAAAGTCGAAGGGACCGAATATCTCATCATGAAAGAGGATGATGTCCTCGGCATCGTCGAGTAGCCGTCAAGTCAACGAACTTATGGGACTATGCTGGTCCTGTATGAAACTTTCTGAATACAAAAAAATGGAAAAGGAGAGAATTTATGGCCGCTAAGATTATCATGTTCGAACAGCAGGCCCGTGACAAGATCTTAAGGGGAGTTAATATCATGGCTGATGCCGTGAAGTCCACGTTGGGCCCAAGAGGGCGCAATGCGATCCTGGAAAAATCGTGGGGTGCTCCCAATGTAACCAAGGACGGAGTTACGGTAGCTAAGGAAATCGAACTGGAGGATAAGTTCGAGAATTTGGGCGCTCAGATGCTCAAAGAGGTGGCATCCAAGACGTCTGATGTTGCCGGAGACGGAACAACCACCGCTACGGTCCTGGCACAGGCCATTTACCGAGAGGGAATCAAGATGGTTGTCGCCGGCGCATCGCCGATGGACCTCAAGAGAGGCATAGATGTCGCGGTGGAAACCGTCGTGGCAAAATTGAAGGACCTTTCCAAGCCCACTAAGGACAAGAAAGAAATTGCCCAAGTTGGGACCATATCCGCCAACAACGATCCCACTATCGGAAATATCATTGCTGAAGCCATGGAGAAAGTGGGGAAGGAAGGGGTCATTACTGTTGAAGAAGCCAAGGCCATGGAAACATCGCTGGACGTGGTTGAAGGTATGCAGTTTGACAGAGGGTACCTGTCTCCCTATTTCGTGACAGATCCGGAGCGTATGGAAGTTTCTCTCGACGAACCCTATATTCTCATCAACGAGAAGAAGATATCAAACATGCGCGACATGCTGCCGCTGCTGGAGCAGGTTGCGAAGATGGGTCGTCCCTTGTTGATCGTGGCTGAGGATGTCGAAGGCGAGGCTCTGGCAACACTCGTGGTCAACAAGTTGAGAGGTACACTCACCGCGTGCGCTGTAAAGGCTCCTGGGTTTGGCGATCGCAGAAAGGCCATGTTGGAAGACATAGCGATACTTACAGGTGGTCAGGTGATATCGGAAGACCTGGGCTTGAAACTTGAGAACGTCAGCCTGAATGATCTGGGCCGGGCCAAAAGGGTTGCGATCGATAAAGATAATACCACCATAGTTGACGGAGCCGGTTCAAAAGACAAGATCGAGGGCAGAGTACGCCAGATACGAACACAGATAGATGAGACCACCTCTGACTATGACCGAGAAAAACTCCAGGAACGTTTGGCCAAGTTAGTAGGAGGCGTTGCGGTCATCAACGTGGGAGCTGCCACTGAAACAGAGATGAAAGAAAAGAAGGCCCGCGTAGAAGACGCTCTCAATGCGACACGCGCCGCAGTGGAAGAGGGAGTTGTTCCTGGTGGCGGTGTGGCCTATCTCCGTTGTCTCGATGCAATTGGCAGTCTAAAGTTGGAGGGCGACCAACTGACCGGGGCAAAGATCGTAATTCGCGCCTTGGAAGAGCCGTTGAGGCAGATTGCCATTAATGCAGGACATGACGGTTCCATCGTTGTCGACAAGGTTAAGGGCAAAGATTACGCTTTTGGGTTCAACGCGTACAAGGAAGTGTATGAAGACCTTATGGAGAATGGTGTGATTGACCCAGCCAAGGTTACGCGACTAGCTCTGCAGAACGCCGCTTCAGTGGCCGGTTTGATGTTGACCACCGAAGTAATGGTTGCAGAAAAGCCTAGGGAGAAGGATGCTCCACCCATGCCTGGTGGTGGAATGCCTCCCGGTGGCATGTATTGATACAATAGGGACTTTATTAAGGAAAAGGGCGGCTCAGGCCGCCCTTTTTGCTTCAATCTGCATGCCGAATACTCGAGGTAAGACGTTCTCGAATCGGGCGGCTCCATGACGGATCTCCAATACGGTGATCCGGCTGATTAGGCCTTCGAAAGCTTTTCTTTATATTTTATAAGCGGACCAAAGAATTCTATCTCACAATAATGGCACTTCAGGGTCAATGGTTCTTTCTCGACCACGAGAAATTTCCCTGGGACTTCCTCGTGGTTTGTGACACAGAACGCATCGGGACACAAGACAACGTCCCCTACTTGAGTGGGTACTTCAACCTTGTGCTTCTCTATGACCCGGCCACTTGCAATACGGGTTACCGTGGCCATGGGTGCTATCAGTGCCACAACATTCAGAACTTCTCTCGTTAGTCCCAAATTTTCAACCTTGATGATGTCTTTCTTGGTCATGGATGGAGATTCGAAGTTGATACCGATGGCGATGATGTCCCCCGTATCTCTTGCAAGGGCATTGAGTCCGAGGACTTGAGAAATAAGGTATGCCTTTCCCGCAGGTATGTGGTCGATGACAATACCTGTTTCGATTTTTGCAATGGTGATCGGTCGCTGATTCATTTTATAGCTCCCAGAATGAGTGCTAAAAGGGTTTCTCGCACAAAAAGTCCGTTTCGAGCCTGCTGAAAATAGTATGCATAGGGTGTCGAGTCCACATCTTGGGCGATTTCCGTGACCCTGGGTAGCGGATGCATCACTTTCATGTGGGGCTTGGCATCCTTGAGCATAGCTGCCTCAAGGCGATAAATACTCCTAAATTTCTCGGCCGCTGTCCTCTCCTTGAGCCTTTCTTTTTGGATTCGTGTCATATAGAGGATATCCACTTCTGAAATGTAGTCTTCAATGCGACTTCCCTCGGAGAACGATACGCCGGTTCCAGCAGTAGCTTTCTTGCACTTGTCGATGAGAAATCTTGGCATGCTCAGGTCTCGTGGAGAGATGAAAATCAAATTACACGATTCATATTTCAAAAGAGCTTCCGTAAGGGAGTGCACAGTACGTCCATTGGCAAGGTCGCCCACCATGGCGATAGTAATCCCATCTATCTTGCCTTGCGTCTCACGAATGGAATAGAGGTCCAGCAGCGTCTGAGTAGGGTGCTGGTTTGGTCCGTCTCCCGCATTGATTACGGGCACTTGGGCTGCTTCTGCTGCCAAACGCGCGGCACCTTTTAGAGGATGTCGAATGACCATGATGTGGAAGCCGTATCCATCGTGCATCTTGACAGTGTCCCACAGGGACTCTTCTTTGACTACAGATGTGATATTGGCGTCGTAGAAACCTCCAACGATTCCTCCTAGGTTCCTCATGGCAACCTCGAAAGAAGTTCTCGTACGTGTTGACGGCTCGAAAAAGAGCAACGCAGCGACTTTGTCTTTGCATAATAAACGTTTATGAGGGTGGTTGCGTACCTCAGGAACCTTGTCCAGAATTTCATCAATCTCTTCACGGCTGAGATCATTCATCGATATGAGATCGCGACTCTCGAGATCCATGACAGGTACCTCCCTCATTCAAAACGACTTTTCCGTGCGAGAAGGCCGTTGATTAGGAACAGTTGTCACTAAAAAGATATTGCGTCCCATTGATCACGGTGCTTAGTACTGATGCCGGCAGAGTAATCCCCGAGAACGGAGACCACGAGCATTTCGTGCGCAATGGGCCACGGTCAAGTATTTCCGAGCCTTTTATGGTGCTCTGCATTCCAAGATCAATGACAGTGAAGGAAGCCGCATAGCCACTCCTTATTATCCCTGCAGGAGTGACTCCACCATAGCCTTTAAGGATATCGGCCGGTTTCTCAGCAAGTATTTGGGCAATTCTTTCGGGAGGAAATCCGCAGTCATGCATGAGCCACCCGACGAACGGGCCCAAGGTATCGAGATGAGGCATGCCCGGTGCTCCTCTTTTCTTATCTTCCAGTGTATGAGGGGCATGATCCGTAGCGAGACAATCCACATCTCCTAGAAGGAGTGCCTCCAATAGAAAGCGCCTGTCATCCTCGGTGCGAAGAGGCGGATTGCAATCGAACATCTCTTCATCAGCATCGGGATTGCCCAAGGCAGCGGAGACGCCCTCATGAGATATGCTGAAGAAAATATGATGAGGGGTGACTTCCGTAGTAACCCTACTGGATGTCGTCTTATTGGAGGCTACAAGGAGTTCAAGGGCTTTCTGTGTGGAGATGTGACAGATGTGACTGCGTAAACCGTATTTGGCCGTTAACTCCAGTATCCTGTCAACTGCCCTGAATTCGGCCTCACCGGCCCTTGTTCTCCATCGAGGTCCTCCTGTTCCCTGCCCGTTAATGAACTCCGGGTCTTCAGCATGAAAGAAAAGTTTACAGCCCGCATATCTTGAAACGACCTCATTGAAGTCCCTCCAACTGTCAAAGGAAAACGGTGACGGAGCCGGATCAAGGTACACTTTGTATGGGATGTCCTCCCACGGTTCTGAGGATCTGGTCACGGCACCCATGACCACCACGGGACAGGGGCACGACTGGGCAAGTTCTCGTTTCCCCGAATAGGATTTTAGATCCTCCGGAGGGTTTGGGTCGTTGGACATAGCCACAAAGGCCGTGACACCACCGTTGATTGCTGCTAAGCCCGCTGTCTCAAAATTCTCTTTTTGATTCACAGCTTCCCAAGTTGCGAGAGCCTCTCGATTGCCCCCATTGGGCTTCACATACTCACGGGCATGGACATGAAGGTCGACAAACCCGGGAAAGATAATTCTATCTCCGGTGTCTGGAGCGCTAAACTCGCAGACTCCTGAGATAGTTCCCGATTGAATGTCGATACGGGACTCCCTCAGTCCTTCGGGTAAGACCGCTCTACCCGTCAAGGTAGTTATTGCATCGCTTCTCACAGTTTCTGCTTCCTCGTACGTCAACGTCACAGAAAGGATGAATTCATTAGCTTTCTAAATCATTCTATCTCCATGGATGCAACGCGCATCTCATCGCGTCCCTCCAGGATTTTCAACGTCGGTGAGCCACAGGTCGGACAAAACGGGCTGTATTCTTCCATGATGGCTTCCTTTTGGCACTCGGAGCATTCGATCTTGAGTGGTATGATGTTGATGTCCAAACGCGCGCCCTCAGCCAACCCATCTCTGGCTAGAATGTCAAAGGCAAACTGAATGGCCGAAGGAACAATGGCGGTAAGTATTCCAAACTCCAACCGGACAGAGACTATTCTCTTGGCACCATATGCCCGTGCCTGTTCTTCCAGGATATCGAGCATACTCTGAACAACCGACATCTCATGCATAATTTCACCGTGTTGGACTACCTCATTTGTTTGACCCAAGGGGGAAGCTGCCAGGGTTGAGACTTGTCAACCTCTTGATATAAACCTTCTCCCGTCAGATCCAGAAATATCCTATACGTATTCTGGACGTCGCTGTTCGAGTGGGTGCTAAATCCCACCGGCCTATTGCGGTAACTGTATAGAGTTATCACTTGACCATTGGGAGCGGAATAGAAATCCATGGTAGTCTCTTTACCAGGTATGTCGGCAGCATGTTCGGACTGCGATGTCGTCAAATGCTTCAGGGAGCGTATATCGGGGAGCTGGTATTTTTGCTGTCCCTGACCCATACAGGGGGCTGACGCGATTGCGGCAAGGAATAGAGCAGAGAATAGATTACGCAACATGAGGGCAATCCTCTCCTTCCTGGAGTGACCGGCAGGTTTGGTTCTTATCAGATCATGTTTGCCTTCACAACGGGTCATAAATGACTCTTGCCAAAGAAAATCTCTGGAACCTCAAGGACTGAAGTAGTAATATAAGATGAGAGCTTAATATGTAGACTGCTCAAGAAAATTTGGCTCATCTTTATGGATGACCCCAAAAGGGGTTATTGTGGGAAAAGGTAATCTCTGCATTGCAACAAGACATATATCAAACGAGATTTGAGAACCTCCTCAGAGTTTCGAGGAAGATAACCTCATGTCTCAATATAGCGGACATCTTGGAAATTATACGGGACGAAGTCAAGGTAACAATTCCCGATGTCGAAGAGGCATGCCTTATCTTGCTGGACCCGGATGCAATTCATTATACTCGCCCTTTACATTGCACTGTGAAAAAAGAACAGATAAACTGTCACTTGTGCAAAAAAGGCAAAGCTATTGTTCGGCAGGCACTCGAGATGCCGGTCGCTTCCCCATGCCTAGTGCCTCCACAAACTGAAGCCATACAGAGGGTGGATTTTGACACAGACAGTACTGTATGTGAGGTAGCTCTGCCCATTTACGACGGAACCAAACCATTGGCCGTCTTGAATGTAGTTGCACGAGAAGATCGCCCCTTAGGAGATCGAGATTTGGTTCTCCTGAAGGATCTGGCCGAACTCGCCACCAATGCTATCTTAAATGCCAAGAAATATTCAGCCATTGCCCAAGAAAAACTTACCCTTGAGAGAATACTCGGACACATCCGTACTTTTGTGCCTGAAACCGTGCAGAGAATAATAGAGAAGAATCCGGACGCCCCTGAATTCGGTCGCGTAGAGAGAGATGTTTCAATACTCTTTCTTGACATAGCCGATTACACGAGAATCAGCGAATTCTTCGCTTCAGACAAGGTTACCTTTCTCGTGGAGAAGTATTTCTCCAGCTACCTGGACATCATCTATTCAAGGAATGGGGATGTGAACGAGACTGCAGGCGACGGCCTGATGGCAATATTTCAAGGTGACGAAGAGACCAATGCACTCAACGCAGCGATTGCTGCGACCGAAATAAGGCGGCGCACTCTAGAGATAAACAAGGAACTAACAGGGCTGTTTTTTCCTGTAGTAGTCAACATGGGAATCAATTCGGGCATTTCTTCGGTAGGAATTAACAGATTCTCGGGTATTTCGGGGACAAGGACTACTTTTACAGCGTCTGGACCTGTGACAAACCTTGCTGCTCGCATTGCGTCGGCTGCCAGAGATGGCGACATACTTGTCGGACCTGAGACCGCACGGCGAATTAAGAATCAAATGATGCTCTTTGATCGGGGCTCCATGCATTTCAAGAATGTTCAGGAGCCTGTACATGTATACAGTCTCGTGCCAGGGGTTTAGGGAACGGTAGTCTGTGGGTCAACAACCGACCTCTTGGGTTCGCATGATTGTCTTCTGGGACTGGAGCCTCGGTCTGACCTTAATCACTTTGGGAAAGTGATCCTGTCTGCTCGGGTATGCCGTTAGTCAGGGATTATTGATGAACAATCTCAGACTGGAGGTCTGGTATGATTTTCGATGAAATGAACCATGAAGACCGTGGCAAATATTTACATTTTTTGATCTGGCATTACCGAGTTGTTGATGCGTTCTGGTACATTTTCTTAGAGGAAGAGTTGGGTACGGAAAAGGCGGATCTTATTAATGAACGCGTATGGGGGAGGGTGGCAGGTATAGCCGCAAAGGATATTGTGAAACGTTTTGAGATAAGGGAAAAAGGGCTGGACGGTTTTGTCCTGGCCCTAAAGTACTTTCCGTGGACTATTCTCGTGGGATATGACATCGTTCAGGAATCTGATCACGTCATGATATCTGTTCCAGAATGCCCGACGCAGAGAGCCCGGATTCGTCGTAATCTAGGAGAATACAATTGTAAGGAAATGCATCGCTCAGAGTTTACGAACTTCGCCCAGGCGATAGACCCTGAAATCCGCGTAGAATGTATTCATGCCCCACTAGATCCGCATCCCCCGAATCGTTTCTGTCAATGGCGTTTCACCGTTTAGTTCCTCACATCAATTGGATAGGATTGCAACCAAGCACATGTATGTGACTTCTCTTGATATTCATTCCGAAAGGTTTCCGGTTAAGGATGTGTTTCCGTTTAATGTCAGAGCACTGAACAGCACGTCCAGGATAGAATTCGCCGGCCCCATAACGTTTCTTACCGGTGCCAATGGGACCGGTAAGTCAGCGTTGCTCGATGCGATGGCTCGAAAAAGCGGTTTTCTCCCGTGGGGAGGCTCCAAGGTTCACAGCTCACACAAGAATCCGTTTGAGAATAAACTCGCGGGCTTCGTTTCCTTAGGTATCCAAACCTGGCGACCCTATGGTTTCCATTTTAGAGCTGAGGCGTTTTTCAACTTCGCCGCTTCGTTGGATGACATCATTATAGATGATCCGGGTCGAGAGACCTATTATGGGGGAAAATCCCTGAATGTTCTCTCTCACGGTGAATCGTTCTTGGCCTTTTTTGGAGGATACTCGTTTCAGTTGGATGGCCTCTATATGCTGGACGAACCAGAGGCGGCCCTTTCCCCGGAGAACCAACTTGAGTTCGTCAAGATTCTCAGAAACAACGCCGCAAGCGGAAAGAAACAGTACATCATTGCCACGTTATCACCGATAATTCTTGCCTGTCCGGGTTCACAGATCTTGTCTTTTGACAACGGGGCAATTCAACCTATAAGATACGAGGAGTGTTCCACGTATCGTTTTTACAAGGAATTCATTGAAGAACCAGGTAAGTTTCTCGTTTGATGACTGCGAAGGCAGCTAAGTGTCTTATCTCCGAGAGAGAAATCGGACGGAAGAAGAAGAGCCTATTGAAACCATACCCCATCATGATGAACCTCCATGGAAAGACAGTCATCGTCGTAGGCGGTGGACGCGTGGCTCTCCGAAAGATTATGGCTCTTATTCCCTGTGGTGCGAAGGTTACCGTTATTTCACCTCGCATCGAGAGGGAGTTGGAGCGCCTTGTTCAGGAGGGCGAACTCAATTGGTTAAAAGAGGAGTTTCGTCATGAGCTGCTGAGCGAATTCCCCGATACCTTTCTCATTTTCGGGACAACCGATATCAGAGAAGTAAATGTGGAAGTCCATCGTGCTGCAGCACAAAGAAATGTGCCATGCAACATCGCAGACGTACCTGATCTTTGCACGTTTATCGTCCCTGCTGTAATTTCTCAGGGTGATTTGATGATTGCGGTTTCCACGGGAGGATCATCTCCGGCGCTGGCAAGAAGAATCAGGGAGGACCTAGAGAAGCGCTTTGGACCTGAGTATGCAACCATGACGAGACTCATGGGAGAGCTGCGGAGAGAGATCATTAAGCAAGGTAAACCATCAGACGAGAACAAGAGGCTCTTTATGGAATTGGTGGATTCGGAAATCCTGGACGCCCTCAAGCAGAACGACAAAGAAAAGATATTTGAAGTTCTCAAAGCAATACTTCCAGCAGATGTGAACACCGCACCAGCTTTGAAAGAAACTCAGGAAACTCTGGAGTTGAGGTAGCACTTCTTGGACCTGGTATTCTTTCAAATAGCTTTGGTGCTTTATCTCGTGGCATCCATCGGCTATGTCGTATTCGTCTTAACCTCATCCCGAAAGACGGCCTGGTTTTCCGCTATTTTATGCATTTCGGGGCTCATCGTACAGGCACTT
>JAUPKT010000132.1 GCA_030837305.1 Thermodesulfobacteriota bacterium | reverse complement strand
TCCTCTGAGAAGAGGGAAACAATTTCGGTATTCGATCAGGGATTGGGATTGCGTGACTCAGGGTTTTCTATCGTGCTTGGACCGCCTTCTCGGGCTCGCCTCGATCTCCATAGCCACTAGCCTAGCCAAGAGAATAGCCGGGAAGAGTTGGCCCACCATAGACTCAAGCATTGTTGTTGTTTTTGCGATGGGAAGGACTGGGAGAATGTCTCCAAAGCCTACGCTGGTGAGGGTAATGAAGCTGTAATAAATCAGGTCGCCGGCCACAAGATGGGGATCTCTCGAATCCAGGTTAGGTGATATGTTGAATGAACTGGGATTGAGAAAATCCAGAAAAACATAGATGCTCGCGAAGAATAACCCTATGAGCATGTAAAGGGCCACGGACCCGGCAATGCGGTGAAGATTTATAGGCCCCTCACGAAACACCTGCACAATGATCACGCCAATCAGTAAAGCTAAGAATATAGCGCTGATAATTCCATTTGAACATGCCAGCCACCACTGATGATTTATGGATTCGATCACGCGGAAGGTTACGTTGGCCAGCGCAAGTACGATTACCACTCTGCCCCAGACAGGAGTTCCCAGCACACTCATGACACCGGAGACGATAATCAGGAGGAATGTTCCATGCACAAGAAAAAGACGGGTTATCTCGGATTCCACCAAAGGATAAAGTACAAATATTTGAAAGAAGACTACTCCGAGTAGAATCGAGAGCCCCACATCCTGAGCCCATAGTCTCTGAACGTGACGATGCATTCTCTCATCAGCCTCCGCGATGCCCAATCCTCCTGAAGACGGATGGATTGAGAGTAATGCTTGTGTGAACGGATATGGCGCGGTCTCCTTACCTAGTGCTGAGCGCCTCTGACCTTGGCTTCTTTGAGGCAGGAGCAGCAATGTCTCTTATGCCCTGCACAATAAGACTTATGCTTTATTTCCGCCGGATGTTCAAGTGCCAGGTTATGGGCCCATCACCCGGGAACTCCAGAGGCACTACCCTGGATTCCTGTCGCTCTGACGTGGATCATTGAAGGGAAATGACGGAACCTTATTTTGGGGAATGGTCACGGAATGGGACTTCAAGATGGGCAAATGTGGATATCAGAGAAGTGGTTGGCCCTGAGAACTTCTTTCTCTTTGGTTTGACCGTCGAGGAGGTATATAATCTGAAATCAAGCGGTTGTCATCCGGGAAAGTTTTTTTCTGACCGCACAATTCGGCAATACTGCAAAGAAGTCTGGAAGGTAGGCTCGGTGCAGGTTGCCCTGGAAGAGTTGTAGGATGGGTCGACACTCCACATACGCCGAAAAAACATCCCTTGCAGTACTGGCTTTGTTTGCAGGAGTCCTGTTATTAGATCCATTCATTCCAGGTGCCTGGGAAAACCTTGCATTCCTCCTTGTTGCGATTGCCTCTGCCTGGTTGTTGACCGAGAAAGCTACGCCGGGGCGCTACCTCACGTTATTTCTGATATGCGCTTTTCCGGCCGTTGTCTGCGGTGCCCTGTTGCTTCCGGAGACTTTACTGGACTCCATGCGTCGGCCAATTGGATTGACTCTCCTCATTATGACGCTCTTGTTGCTGGGGTATTCTATTCACCTTCTCCTTGGAGCGCTTTGGAGGGCAACCGTGGTTACGAAAGGGCAAATCGTCAGCACGGTAAACCTCTATCTCAGTCTGGGCATGTTTTGGGCATATCTCTACGCTGTCGTCACTTGTTTTGATCCCCATTCTTTCGATTTGCCCACAACTGGAGATGAAGCCTTATCCAACCTCATTTACTTCAGCTTTGTTACATTGGCCTCCCTTGGGTATGGAGACATAGTTCCCCAGACGCCTTTCGCTCAAAGGCTGGCCATCGCGGAAGCGATAATGGGGCAATTCTATACCGCAATCCTCGTTGCCTACCTTCTCAGCATTTACCTCGGCACGAGACATCGAGAATCCGATCCTCTCGACGGCAAGGGACGAGACAACAAAGATGACCAGTGTTCACAACCCTAGAATTGGTCACAATCACCTGAGGGGATTGTCTCTTTCCTGATTGGAAAAGGCATTTGTGGGCACTCTAGCAAGTGAGACTCTTCGAAACAGAGAGTTCAACGGAAAGGAGCCCTGTATCGCCATGATCCTGGTTGCCGTTTTCGTCTCAATGGTATTTTTTTACAGCTTGTTTTCCCGGCGGTTGGAACAGACCGTGATAACGGGGCCTATGATTTTCACCACAGCCGGAATCATGGTAGTTCTTCTTATGCCGGACCTGCGAGACCTTGAAGCCAACCGCGAGGCTTTCCTTGTGCTGGCGGAAATGGGCTTGGTCATGACACTTTTTACCGACGCCACCCGGGTCAACCTGCAGGTCGTGAAAGCCAATGGGTATCTGCCTCTCCGGCTGCTGAGTGTGGGAACGCCCTTGACTATCCTTTTGGGAGCCATCATCGCCATGGCTCTGTTTCGACCCCTGTCGATTTGGGAGGCTGGAGTCCTGGCAGCTATCCTGGCACCAACCGACGCCGGACTAGGACAAATCATCGTCAACAGCCGCCTAGTGCCTTTGCGTGTTCGCCAGTCCTTGAACGTGGAGGCCGGTCTCAACGATGGGCTCTCTGTTCCTTTCATGATGTTCTTCATCGCCTTGGCCCTCAGCGGTAATGACGGAGCAGGCGCTGTAATGACGAAGTTTGTCGTTGAGCAGTTGGGCTTGGGCACAGCCGTCGGCTTGCTGACAGGGCTCATCGGTGGGTGGTTATTGGGGCTGGCTCACAGGAAGGAATGGTCGAATGAAGCCTTTGAGCAACTGGGATTGGTTGCCTTGCCGATCTTCTGCGTGATCGCATCAAAGCCGACTGGAGCAAGCATGCTGATCGCTGCTTTTGTGGCAGGACTTGCGGTTCAAGCCGGCTTTAGAGACTCGGAAAAAATTTGTGTCGAGTTCACAGAGGAGTGGGGACAATTACTCAATCTATTCGTTTTTTTTCTTTTCGGCCTCCTCGTTGCCGGGGCTTGGGGTCGATTCGACCTGGCAGTGGTTCTCTATGCTATCCTGAGCCTGACGTTGGTAAGGATGCTGCCGGTAGCCATAGCGCTGTTGGGAACCGATTTGAAAAGAGCAACGATCCTCTTCGTCGGGTGGTTTGGCCCACGCGGTTTGGCATCCATCGTGCTCGGCCTCGTCTATCTGGAAGAAGAGGCAAAACTTGCCGGAGAATCAACCATTAGTTTGGCAGTCATGGCAACAGTTTTGCTCAGCATCTTTCTCCATGGGCTGACGACCAAACGTGGAATTGCATTGTACGCGCGTAGTAACGCGGGGACCGCGTGAACCGTTTCAAGAGCATTATGCGTAATCGATTTCATCTCTCAAACCTGCTGATGGTGCATCAATTGGGGCAGAATTGGCTCCTATGAAATTTTGGAGATTTTCTACAAAAGCTCTTCGATGCTGGAAGTCCTTGGCTGCTCTCTTTGTTGATGGGAATTGTCTTGTCAACTTAGCCGTATCTGTAATAAAATCAATAGAGTTTGCAATTCGTAAACTGAACGGGATCTGTAGCGCATTTTCGGACACCACTGCCCAGAGCAAAAC
>JAUPKT010000131.1 GCA_030837305.1 Thermodesulfobacteriota bacterium | reverse complement strand
CTCTTCAATGTTACCGCAAGGTTCTGGATGATCTCTCTGGTCAGACAGGCAGAGACGCAGATCACCTGTTCGCAGCAACAGCCATCAAGTACTCGAAAATTTCAACAGGCCGACACGACACGGAGAAGGTGCTGGACATTTTGAGATCTGCGCTTGCGAGGGCCCAGGCGTGCGATCTAAAAGGGTTTCAGGCAATCCTCAGTATGCATTTGGCCAAGAATGAATGGTTGAGGTCCCAATATTCCAGTGCATTGAGACATTTCGAGGAGGGTTGGGGCCTCGCGAAGGATTTAAATGACCCAAAGATACTCCGTGCCGCGACGACGTTCAGTACCTTTTTTTTGTTCTGGCAGGGCAGATTCAGGGAAGCTATTCAATCTCACGAGAAGTCCGCAGCAGATATCGAAAAATATCCTTCGGGAGGGTTTCCTTTGCTCTCCATAATAACGGTTGGTTATTGCTACGCACAAATTGGTTTCGTGACCCAAGGTTTGGGAATGCTGGATGCCATCCGTACGCAATGCCTTGAGCAGGGCAACCTGTATCTCTCGGCCTATGCAGCGGGAAACATCGGAAATGTATTGCTGGATATTGGAAGGATCGACGAAGCCATTGAGTTCATTCAGTTGTCTGCCAAAGAAGCGCGGCAGGTACACAACGACTGGGTATGGATTACAGGGAAAATAGGCTTGGCGTACGCCTACTTCTTGAAGGGGGAGACAACCCAAAGTCTGCATTATCTTCACGAATTCTTGGAGCAGAGCCGAAAAGTGCAGGTGACGGTCTACCTGTATCCTTATTTGATGGAACTCTGTTTGGCCATGGAACAGGGAAAACTTCCTGCCACCGAGGGATTGTCCTTGGCAAAAGAGGTAAGAGAAGTAATCCAGGGCGAAAATATATTCTTGAAGGGAGTTGGGTATCGTGTGAAGGCCATCTTGGCTCAGATGAAGGGCGCCTCTTCCGAAGAAGTCCTCAGGGCCTATGAACAATCCCTTGAGCTGCTCACGGTATGCGGCAGTCAGGTGGAATTGGCGAATTCCCGATTTTGGATGGCGCGGCACTATGTTGAGACCGGAGATGAAGACAAGGCCCGGCAGATAATGTCATCGGCCACGGATTCCTTGGAAGGGTATCTGGAGTCCCTGATACCGGATGATCTGCGAACACTGGTTACCGACAAACCTGCGGGAGAAAATCTGCTGAAAGAAATTTTGAATTTAGGACAGCAGGTGGTCACAATAAGAAACTATAAAGATCTTGTTCAACATATCCTCTCCACGGTGAACCGACTCACCGGGGCTGAGCGAGGGGCAATATTTCGCATACTGGAAGACTCTCAGAATCCTAAACTGACGCTCATGGCAACCAAGAATCTTACTCCTGACCAGATCACTCAGGAGAGTTTTGCTTCTTCCATGAAAATGATTCAAGAAGTAGCTGAACATGGCGCCGGTCGCATTCTCGCTCTCGATGAACAACAGGAAGTGTTGAGTGAATCTACAAACCTCATACGATCGCGTGTCTGCGTGCCTATGATATTGAGAGATAAGATCTTTGGCGTGCTTTATCACGACAATCGTTTGCTGAGCAGCGCGTTCAAGGAATCCGATCTGGCTTTACTGTCTTACTTCGCTGCTCTGGCGGCTTTTGCCTTGGACAATGCACGGGCCTACGACGAGATCAAGCGCTTGAATGCCAAACTGAGCGAAGAAAATCTCTACTATAAAGAGGAAAATCTCCAGAATCTTCACTTCGACGACATTGTTGGTGAGAGTTCCGCAATTAAAAGGGTGCTGTCACAAATTGATCAGGTTGCCGCCACCGAGGCTACCGTCATGATCCTTGGAGAGACGGGAGTAGGAAAAGAACTCGTAGCAAGGGCCATCCACCGAAACGGCCTAAGGAGGGACAAGCCTTTTATTCGTGTTCATTGCAGCGCATTGCCGGAGTCATTAATTCCCAGCGAGCTGTTTGGCCACGAGAAGGGAGCTTTCACGGGGGCTAGCCGTCGAAGGCTGGGCCGGTTCGAGTTGGCTGATGGAGGGACGCTGTTCTTGGACGAAATAGGGGACATCAGTCAAGACATACAAGTTCGGCTCTTGAGAGTGTTGCAAACAAAGGAGTTTGAGCGGGTCGGCGGGTCAGAAACACTGCGATCCGATTTTCGCTTGGTTGTTGCCACTAATCGGGATCTGGAGCAACGGATCCGAACGCAGAAATTCCGCGCCGATCTCTATTACAGGCTAGCGGTATTCCCAATTTTTGTGCCTCCTCTGCGAGAGAGAAGAGAGGATATTCCAATACTGGCACATTATTTTCTGAAAATTTATTCGAATAAAATGCGAAAAGACTTTTCTCGCATTCCACATTCGGAAATGGAAAAGCTTGTCAAGTATCATTGGCCGGGAAACGTGAGGGAGTTGGAAAACGTCATCGAGAGAGGCGCCATACTGAGCAGTGAACAGCACTTCAGAGTTCCTGAACTTGAGGGAGAGATTCCCGAGCACCTCCAAAAGAATGGCGAGACCACGTTGAGGGAAAACGAAAGAAGGCACATTATCTGGGCACTCGAAAAGACGGGCTGGAAAGTGAGGGGTAGAGGAGGTGCTGCAGAATTACTCGATCTACCCCCATCAACACTGGCCTTTCGAATGAAGAAGCTCGGCATTCACCGGCAACAAAAGTCGGTTGTCTCTCAATAGAAGGTTTTGCCAAAGAGTTTCTGGCTCAATCCTGTTAGGTCAGACCATTTGAGTGGGCCGCCTTTTTCAGGAGGATAGCCGGTTCCCCATATCATACCGATGTCAACCATGCGCGGGTCGGAGATAATGCCTCGATCCAACAAGTCCTTGCCCACCGAGATCATGTGACTGAGAACTTGTGTTTGCATTTCCTCTTGGCTTAAATTTTTCGTTTCTTTCTTTACTATGAGTTGCAATACCCCAGGGTCGACGCTGCCATCGGGGAGAAAGAACCCTTTGCCGCATTTCTTTTGGCCGAGTCTTCCATCTCTTACCACGTTCTTGAGAGTCTCCTGTTCCAGGCCTCGGCCCTTGATAACGTTGTATCCAACGTCGATACCCACTTCATCCAAGAGTCTGATGGGACCAACGGGCATTCCGAATTTCACGAAGGCTCCGTCTATGGCCTCAATGGGCAAGCCGGCCTCGAGAAAATTCATTGCATCCATGAAGTAGGGGAAAAGAACGGCATTGACCACAAAACCCGGATTGTCTTTGCATACAATGGGTCTCTTGCGGATGGATGCCGCAAAATTCAAGAGATTATCGGTAGTATCAGCGCTTGTACCCTCACCTTGTATGACCTCAACGAGTTGCATGAGCCATACGGGAGAGAAAAAGTGAAGGCCGCCGAAACGTTCAGGGTGACTGACGAACGGAACCATTGAATTTAGGGGAATGGATGAAGTATTGCTTGCGATAATACAGTCATCAGCT
>JAUPKT010000130.1 GCA_030837305.1 Thermodesulfobacteriota bacterium | reverse complement strand
GGGAAACCTCCTTAAACTCCATCGTGTTCAAAATTCTGCAAAAAAGCGACCTAAGGGTGTTTTTTGATCCAAGCTTTGTCAGATGCGTCCCGCCATCCGTCGTACATCACAGACTCTGTTCGCGCTCAGACTAAAACCTTCATACTGTATTAATCGAAGACTGAAGAGTCAAGAAAAATCAGTTCTTCTGGAACATTATAAGGCCTGAGACATTTCCTGACTGAATCAGGAGCCTTTCAACTTCAACTGACTGCGCATACTTTACTCGTTGGCGAGAGAAAGCTTGGGGTTCGGCTTCTCCCGAGTTCATGCAGGCTTGGGGATGTCGAGTTCCAGGTCTCCCGGTGATGATGATTGTTCGCCATCACCGGCAACGGCTCACCAGGCAGGTGTACCAATGAGATATCACGGCACTTCAAACAAGCCGGCTAATGTACGTTCCTGGGGGATCTGCCGGTGGTCAGACTCACGCTACTAGAGGGCGAGCCATTCTCTCTGAGGAAGAAGGCGAAGAAATCTTTCGAGTATCTGTCCTCATACCTCTTCAATGTGTATCTGGACTGTTCGGGAGACAGTTTCATTTTTCGCACGAGATTGCCTGAGTTATCCCTAAGATAGAGATTACCCACTATATTATCGGGATTCGCGTCCGCATGCATGCCTCGTTCAGCGCCCGCCAAGACCAATGCTTTGGCCAGGTCTTTGCTCCCAATATGGTGTCCTATTGCAAAGACCAAGTTGCCGTCCTTACGAATACCAAACGCGCTCCTGTGTGCAACATACCAAAAATGTTTCCCATCCTGGTCCTTGCCTCCACCGCCCAAGAGGAAGCCAAGACCAATCTCCGAATCCTCGAGCCGCCCTCTACGCGCGATGGACTGTACCACCATGCCGTTCTTGACGATGAGATGCCTCAATTGACGTGCGTCCTGAATGAGGTGTGTCGGGATCTCGGAAGACCAATCCTGGATATCGACTGACCCATCTTTGTAAATAATGAAGGTAGCCATCCCGTCAACCATGGGATAAATTACTTTTCCACGAAAGACGGCACCGGCACCGCGGGAGTGTCTTTGCATCCACATGGCGTTCGTGACGGCCATGATGCGCGATCTCATTTGCGGTTCCACCTCGGAGCGGGCCAGAGGGGCACCAGGCTCCTGAGAGCCTACGTAATACTGGGCAAACGTTTTGCCCATGTCGACAACCATCATGTACACTATGGCATTGGGGAAATCCACGCTGGGCCGGTAAAAGGTTCTGTATACAATCGGCCTTCCCAATGAATCTTGCGGAGAACCCGACGAAACCCACACTCCCTCGCCCGGCATGGCGGGCGACGTGTAGAGTGGTTGTATGTTATCAAGCTGAATGTTCTCCAATGGATCGCGTGAGGCTTGCCGGCTTTCCCCTTTATCCGGGATCGCCGCAGCCTGGTTGGAGTCAGAAGCGGTCCTTGAAGCCATGAGATAGGCAGGGATGTCCGGCTGAGATCCAAGGATCTGGGTCAAGTGAAGCCCCGTGAAGTCGTGTTGCGACTGATGGGTTTGTTCGCCTCGACACGGCCACACGAATGTGGCCAGGACTAAGATGGTCAAGAATACTCGCTGCAAGTTCTCCACCCTCATGATTGCAATCTTTACACCGGTCAATTTGGATTCATTCAATAATTATGTCTGTATAACTCAAAATAGTCAAAATTTCAACCGGAATCGACGTGAACCCGCAGCCCTTATCACGTAACATCAAGTAATCATGATTATAAATTTGCAAGACCAGAAAAAGTTGCCTTTACCATAAAAACCAGAGTGACTTTATAGAGTAACCATGCATCGAGGACAAAAGATTACATGGAAGAGTCCTAATAAACTAACAGGTGGTAGGTTTCTCTCCGATAATCTCAAAGCACCTTTGCAACGGTTCGCCGAACCGAGATTTTTAGGGCCCAACAGGCAAGGAAAAGATACCCCCTAGTCCAGCTCTTGTTTTGAGATGTGTCTCTCAACATGATGGTTGAGAATTGCCTCCAGTACACTGCCGCCTACAGCTCGAGCCTTTTCTGAGACTGTGAAACAATGAGATCGCTCCCCCCGTGGGTCTACGTCTCCAATCTTGAGCCCCCGGGAAACCACAATGCCGGGGCGGATCAATCCTCTCAGGACACCTCCAATGCCTGCAACAACAGGAGATGCGGCTACCCGGCCAACAATCATCCCCTCGGTGACCGAACTCCCAATGCGCAGTTCCGATTCGAAGATGCCATCCCCTGGCGCTCTCAAAACTCTTTGGGATGTTTTGCCCCCAATGTCTCCTGGAATTCCGGTATCGGGAAAAGCGCTCCCGACCAGAATTATGCGTCCCAGGTTATGGCCTCGATGAGTCTCGACTATGAGATGAGCATCTCGACCTGCTGTGAAACCCGGCCCTAGGGCAATAACTAATTCTGCTTGCCCTATTGACGTCCCGAGGTTTCTCTTAGCCATGATGGCGTCAACCATGACTTCGGGTTGAAACGCTGATCTCGAATGGAATTCGGGATCAACGAGAACCGGAATCATTGCCCTTTGCCACGTTGCGTAGGCTTCATGGATCCCGGCTATTCGCTGTGCCCGAATACCTTCCACCTGCCAATCACGCTCGTATATGGCTTCGCTGAAGCTGACCATCCTCCTGACCGCCAAGGGTTGGGAAGTCTCCGTCATGAGAAGGTTTCTGAAACCACTCCTGTACAGTCGAATTGCTACACCACTGGCAAGATCGCCTGCACCTCGAATGGATATGCGTGTTTGAAAAAGATCGTTCGGCAAGGCTTATCCCCTCACAAGAGCTATTCTTTCAGAGCGTTGGAGAGTGTTTCTTTCGAAACTACCCCAAAGAAGGACTCTTTTACCTCTCCGTCTCTGATGATGAAGACGGCCGGTATTCTCGTCACGCCAAAGCGTCTGGCCATCATGTTCTTGTCAGTGTTGAGTTTGCCGACTACTACGCGATCCCTCATCTCACGAGCGATATCTTCTAAGGTTGGCTCCAGAAGACGACACGGGAAACACCAGTCTGCGTAAAAATCGAGGATGACCGGTCGCTTTCTGGAGGCTTGAACCACCTCGACATCAAAATTCTCATCAGTAAAGGTTTTTACAAATGATTCTTGACCTTCATGCTGGTTCCTGTTGTACACAGACCACCCCACTATGATTCCCCCGCCTAATATGAGAGTCACCAGGGTGATGGCAATTATGGCAGATTTTTTCATGAAGCCTCCGATAACTGGTATGACCCTCAGATAAGTTTAATGGCAACGAGGCGCCTTAGGTAGAGGGCTCTTCAATGGACACTGAGAATTCTTTGAACTATGTGGACCCTTTTGCTTTCACATAAGGTCCACCGGATCGACGTCCACAAGGACTCGAGCGCCTGATACTTTCAGATGACCTCCTTGTGAGAGATTATTCACCAACAAACGCAAGGGCTCTCTTCGATGGCTCTTGAACAAGATTT
>JAUPKT010000129.1 GCA_030837305.1 Thermodesulfobacteriota bacterium | reverse complement strand
TTCGAGGTCTATGTCATCGTGAATCACCATCAAATCAGCAGTTTGGATTCCAAAATGCTGAACCACAGGATATACGGCCTTTCCACTCAAATTCATGAAGGTTTGCGGCTTCATTAATACGACATCACGGTCAGCCAGGGAAGTGCAGGCAAGTAAGGCCTTTTTTCGGTTATTGGACCATACAGCGCCTGCCACATGCGCTAAGCGATCTAGGACCACAAAACCGATGTTATGGCGAGTTCTGTTGTAGGCCGGGCCTGGATTCCCAAGACCAATTATGAGGGCTTTTTTCACTTCTTGAGCGCCGGCTTTCTTTTCCTCATCTTTTTTGTTACAGCTTTTGTATGCGCGCTTTCCATGGAGTGTGTCAAGTAACTGCACCTTCATGATGGGCAATCACAGGCACACGGAATGAACCAGACGTATTTCGAGGCAAAGGTAAAGGAAGCCATGGAAAGCTTGCCCGAAGCCTTTCTCAAGAAGATGGACAATCTTGAGATCGTGGTGGAGGACTTTCCAGATGCAGAAACGCTCGAGTCGGTGGGCTTGACTTCGAAATGGGACCTGCTCGGTTTGTATTCGGGCGTACCACTTACCCATCGGAGTTTTTTTACCTACTCCATCTTACCGGAGCGCATATATCTCTATCGCATACCGATCATTCGTTCCGCCGTGTACGATAAGAACCTTGCAGCCGCCATTAGAAGTGTTCTCGTCCATGAAATAGGACACCATTTTGGTTTCGACGATCAACAACTTGACGATATGATGGAAAGTTATGACGCTGAGAGTTGGCGTTGATGGATGAGCGTTGACGTCTTACCGGGTCATAGGCCCGATGAATGAGCAGATAAAGGGAGCTGAGTTCCTTGGATTCCGGCCCCTGGAAAAGGTCACTTGAGACATGGTCTCGGAATTGAACGCTGAAATAGAGAAAAGAAAGCGTCGTCGTGAACTTCTCGTAGCATCGATAGCCGCGGTACTGATAGGCGTTATTTTCCTCATAGAGACTCAGATGGCCAAATCTGCCGACGATATTCCTTTTGCCGGCCACCTCTTGCTCTTTGGCTTACTGTCTGTCGTGACTCTATTGCTCATCCTGATGATTTTCTTTCTCATTAGAAACCTCTTCAAGCTGTTTTTTGAGCGCCGGCGAAAGATATTAGGGTCGAATCTCAAGACGCGTCTTACCCTTGCTTTTGTGGCTCTCACCCTCATTCCAACGGTCGTCCTTTTTATAGCCAGTGCAGGAGTGCTTCACACAACCATTGAAAGCTGGTTTAAGGCTCAAGTGGAAGAGTCCCTGCAATCATCCCTCGTTATTGCTCAAACTTACTATCAGTATGCCGCTGAGAAAGTGCTTTCGAGCGCATCGCGATTGGCGAATTCCATAGAAGGAGACAAACTTGTCGATGCCTCAAGGCGTGCATCCCTAACCAGTGTGATGGAAGAAGGCCGCTCCACGGAGGGGCTTACCTCTATCCAGATTTACTTCGAAGACGGCTCTCCCCCCGTGCTGATACGAGACCCAAGCTTGACGGAAGTAACGATCCCGCCACCGCCGCCCAGTTTTCTTAAAATAGGGCTTGGTGGAAACCGGACGTCTCAAATCATACCTTTGGATGGCGGAAGCGACCTTATACGAGGCATTGTACCTCTTTCCAGCATCCCATCCAATTCGCCCAAGGCTGTTTTGGTTGCGGACTATTTCATACCCACGTCCATAGCAACCCGCCTGCTGACTGTCTCGAACGCTTTTGGCGATTATCAGGAGGCCAAACGGATGCGTGGTCCGATTAAGACCATCTACATACTCATTTTGCTTGTAGTGGCGTTGTTGGTCATCTTCATCGGGTTCTGGTTTGGCATGACTATGGCGCGAGACATCACGGACCCTATACTGAGTCTCGCTGAAGGTACGGGAAAAATCGCGTCCGGAGATCTTGACGTATACATCGACCCGGTTGGCGATGACGAGCTGGCTATATTGGTGAGATCGTTTAACAGGATGGCAGAGGATCTACGAAGAGGTCGAGACGAATTGGTGAGAGTCAACTTGGATTTAGAGAGTCGACGAAAGTATATGGAGACAATCCTAAGAAATATAGCTGCCGGCGTATTGGCTTTGGACGCGACTCAGCGTGTGTCCACCGCTAACGATTCCGCAAGATTGATCCTCGGAATAGTTGAGAAAGATCTTGTTGGAAGAGAGTTTGAGGCAGTCCTCCCAAAGCAATCCGCTGAGATGGTGAGGAACGCTCTGGATGAGTTGTTCGCAAAACGACAGGACATTGTTGAGCAACAAGTGACCGTGGCATTCCCAAAACGCGTGATTACTCTGTTATGTTTCGCTGGTAGACTGAGGGATGAAGATCGTAGAGATATGGGGTTCGTACTAGTGTTCGAAGACATCACCTATTTGCTGAAAGCCCAGCGAATGGTCGCGTGGAGAGAAGTTGCGCGAAGGATTGCCCACGAGATCAAGAACCCTCTCACGCCCATTCAGCTCAATGCGCAGAGGATCAGAAAGAAATACAGGGAGCGACTTCATCCTGACACCGAAGTCCTGGACCGATGTACGCACACCATTATTGACCAAGTGGAAGTCTTGAAGAATATGGTCAACGAATTCTCTCGATTTGCTCGGATGCCATCGGCCACCCCAGTCCTAAACGATATAAACAGGCTGGTTCAGGAGGTCGTTCAATTTTATTCGGAAGGCACTGAGTCCGTCGAGTTTCGATTGGAACTTGATCCGAGCATGCCCGTTGTGGCGATCGACGAGGAACAGATGAAGCGAGCCGTAATTAATCTCATGGACAATGCCGTCGCTGCTGTGGGCGAGGACGGGATGGTGACTGTGCGAACTCATTTTGATCAAGAACTTTCCATGGCATTCGTTGAGGTCTCGGATAATGGAAGAGGGATCAACCCCGAGGACAGGGACAGACTATTCGAGCCGTATTTTTCTAGAAGACCTGGCGGCACCGGGTTGGGGCTGACCATAGTGAGCACAATTGTTTCTGATCACAATGGCTTTGTACGACTTAGAGAGAATCCGGAACGTGGAGTCACTTTTGTCATAGAGCTTCCGGTTCGGAGTCAACCTGCGTAATGTGCAATGAAAATGCTCAATAAGGCTGCTGACATAATAAGAGGAGGTGGCGTAGTGATCGTGGCCACCGAGACTTTTTATGCACTTGGAGCAGACCCAAGCTGCGACGATGCAGTCTCAAGGATATTCACGATAAAGGGCCGATCCCCTGCCAAGCCTCTTCCTCTGATAGCAAGCG
>JAUPKT010000128.1 GCA_030837305.1 Thermodesulfobacteriota bacterium | reverse complement strand
CAGGGCTTTGTTCTTCGCGATCTGTTTACTCCACTGATCATAGGCCTGTACGATCTGTACAGGATTGTCGCGCCAAATGAGGCCGTGGTCAGGTGCGATCATGTCAAGTTTAAGATCCATTTTCTGGACGTCAGCGATGAGTTTCTGAATGAGGCCCGAGTACGGCAACAGTATGTTGGCGAAGTACTTGGCTGCATGAGCCATCAACTCCGAGGAGTCCACCTGATCGTTGAACCTTTCGCTGGTGGCCCAGTGCTGGCCGAATGCATCGCTGGAAATGAGTAGGGCGTCTTCTTTGATATAAGAGAACATGCTGTCAGGCCAATGAAGCATTCTTGTTTCTATAAATTGGACGGTACGTTTACCGAGGCTCACTTCCTGTCCGGATTCAACCACCTCATAAGGCCAATCTTCCCTATGATAGTGATCCAAGAGCGCTTTCTTTCCCCGGGAACTACAAAATATCTTTTCAGGCTTGATGAGATCCACTATTTCGGGAATGGAACCCGAATGATCCGGCTCGACATGATTGATTACGAGGTAATCTATCTTGCTAGGCTCCACAAGCTTATAAATGTTGTGCACAAGGTCCATCTTGAACGGTTTCTTCACCGTATCGAAGAGGGTTATCTTGTCGTCCAGGACGAGAAAGGCATTGTACGTAGTTCCTTTGTAAGTCGAATACCCATGGAAATCACGAATAGCCCAATCCACGGCACCAACCCAGTTGACGCCCTTATTTATCTCTACCAAGGTTCGCAATGTAATCCTCCAGCTCACCAGCTTAATTTAAATTGTTAATAAAAGGTGGACGTACGAATATTCAGTGCCGAGGCGGCACTCCGAGGAAGACGTTCGTTTCACCACCTCGTGAGATTGCCGGCACTCGACTTTAGATCGGCAGTATACTGCTACGGCCCAGTTACCCCTTATTCCGCGGAAAAGTTGTCCTTGTCCGCTCCACACACGGGGCACACCCAATTTTCGGGAACGTTTTCGAAAGCAGTTCCTGGATTGACACCATTGTCCGGATCACCAAGAGCCGGATCATACACATAACCGCACACCTGACATACGTATTTCGTCATTGTTCCTCCTCGTCTAAGGTATTATCTGAACTCACTATGGAGTGAGCATATCAGGCAAATGCATTGAACAAAAAGGGCTCATTTCCCTGTTATTTTCTTGCCTATTTCTCTGCCATAGTCTTGCGCCATTTGCAGTCCGCCCTGGAGCGATGCTGATTTAAGCCGCAATGGGCTGCCGATCATGTCCATTTTGAATATATTGAGCATGGTATCATAGATTCTGTCCAGAGCCTCTCCACTCCATCCAAAGGCACCAAATGATCCGCCCACTTTTCCCTCGAGATTTTCCTTGGCAGCAAGAAACAGCATCGTTTTCATCGGCTGTATCATATCACCATGATATGTGGCAGAGCCGAACACGTAGGCATCATAGCCCTCAAGATCTCTCTCATTGGTAATTGCTGTCGCTTTCACTACCTTTGCTTCAGCACCCGTGAAGCGTATTCCTTCGGCTATGAGTTCGGCTATTTTTTCCGTTTGGCCGGATCTCGTAGCGTGTACAATTAATGCCTTTGCCATAGTACCTCCCGGTTCATTTCACACTGTCTGTGGTCCCCAATACCGCACTCCTGCCAAGTTCATAAGCTTTCTGAATCTCGTCAGGATACTGGGATATGTCGCCCTTGCCTTCGATTGACCTGAGTTGGATGCCACCTTCATAGGATTTGCCCAAGGCATCAAAAAAGTAGCGGGCAACGAGGGAAACCCCGTCGAACAGGTTCTTTCCTTTTGTGGCTCCCACGCAGATGAGATAGCCTCTGCCGGAGTCATGACTCGATTTCTTTCCGGCTTTTCTTTCGAGATCCCTCTTGCACCACATGGCCTGGCACCGATCGATGAGGGCCTTTGCCTGGGAGGTGACGCTGTAAAAGAATATGGGGGAAGCCAGGATGATGACATCCGATTCCATGAGTTGGGGATAGACGCTATTCATTTCGTCCTCGATCACACAGGTTCCCGTCTCGTCACAGCCGCCGCATTCAAGACACCCCTCGATGTTCAAATCGCAGCACCTTATGGTGGACACCGCGGCTCCGACGCTCTCGGCCCCTGCAAGGGCCTGCTCCAGTAAAATGTCGGTGTTCCCACCTCTGCGGGGGCTTCCATAAATCCCCAACACTTTTGTGGCCTTCTTAATTGTTTCCACCGTTTGTTTTCCTTCTCAAGACCCCCAGGATGAAGGAGATTTTTAACCTAGTCTCGGATCCTGTCCGGTCATCCCACATTCGGGGATGTAACAAGTGACATTCACAAACTGACATTTTTCTTTGCACATGGAGCAAGTCTCGGGCGGAGGTTCTGTGGCTTGCCCTTCAAAGGTGTAACCGCATTTCGGACATTTCCAGGTAATTTTTTCCATGTAACAAGTCTCCTTTCACTGAGAGAATCTATTTTTGTGTGTTTCCGCCAGGCGGCAGAGATGTTTTCAAAAGCAAGAAACGATCCTGAAGGTCGCGCAGGTTCTTGGACAAGTAGTATCGTCCATTTGCAAAGACGCCGTAATCAGCACCCTGCATGGCTGATGCGAAACGTGTGGAGTTTGCATAAAACAGCCATTGGTCCATCCAAAGTCTCTCGATACCCTCATCAAATGGATTGGTGGGATCAGCGAGTTTTTCATTCCAGGCTGACTGCAGAATTTGCGTGGCAGATCTTGTCATGTCATTCGTTGTGGTCAGGGATTGCTCGAAACGTGACCAGTGACCGAGCACCCAATTCTCGGAATGACAACTCCTGCATACGGTCTGCATCGCAGATCGTCTCTTGTCCGCTTCCTCCTGGGTGATGAGAAACTCTGTGGCCGAATCCCCTTGGAGAGTTGTGGGGAGCGGAAGTCCATCTTTGTTTGTTATGATTGAAGTGTCGGGGGCTTTAGGGTGCTTATGCGCATAAATGAGACCGAAAATTCTCCACGGGAGCCGGTCGTTCATTTGATGAGTTCGCATTGAGATGACCTCGCCATCTGCGCTGGTGAGGAGACTCACATGACAGGTCGCGCAAGTGGGAGCGGCAAAATCCTTGCCCACAGACCACGGTACGCTGTCCATTTTCCAGGTATTGACGTTTGAAAAATACAGGTTTCCATGCTTGGATACCGAATACGCTTGGTACGCGGGAACATCAGGTCCCTTGTGGCACTGGGAACATGTGTAGGGTTTACGCGCCACAGAGATAGAAAACTCATGTTTACTGTGACACGAATGGCACAGCCCTTTGCTGCCGTCGGGATTGAGCCTTCCAACTCCTTGGTTCGGCCAGCCGGAAAGGGTGAGAAACTCCATT
>JAUPKT010000024.1 GCA_030837305.1 Thermodesulfobacteriota bacterium | reverse complement strand
GTTATGAGTTTTGGAGGAGTGATGGAACACCGAGTGGTACCGTTTTGGTAAATGAAATCAATGCGGGCTTAGCCGGAAGCTTTCCTCGTGAATTTACCAGTGTGAACGGCACATTGTATTTCCGAGCCAATGATGGAATCCATGGGTACGAACTCTGGGCTGTTCGCATCGCCAACGGCGTAACGATCTGAAGTGATGCCCTTTGGACGTTTGGGCAGCAATTTTGAGTTAGGAATTTGCAGCCCGGCCCAATATGATGCACAGAACAGACAAACTCAATTCCGTAAGATGGTGCCATCAATCCATAAGATAATCGTATCCCCATTGCCTCAAAATATCCTCCTGGAACTTGTAGAACCAATGTTCCCGATGTTCGGAACCTTTGATATCTTGAAACACACTCCGGGCTCGATCGATCTCACCTATTGCCCCCAACATCCATCCTTTTGCCCCGTCAACCACGAGCTGTGCCTCCGGGTCATCAAAGAGCGACCTGCTCCATTGGAAGGCAGCTTCTATTTCCTCGTTTGAAAAATCGAGATAGGAAGCTCTAGCAGCTAAATCGGAAATTATTTCTTGATCAATATCTCGAGTCTTCCTGAATGCGACCCCGCAAGAATTTTCTATCCTGGATGGAAACTCAAAATAGTCTCGAAGAAGAAACATCGCGATCTGAATTTGGGATTCCGTTACCCAGAGATAGTCTTGATGAAAAACAACAGAACCAGTGAGGAGCGATGGGAAAAAATTATCGATGATGTTTGCCATTATCGGAACTGTTTTCCATGCGTCATTAATCAAGAATTCTATCGGGGTCCCATCCCACTTTGAACGGGACAGATCTTCTTGATGAACAACTATACTCGCACCTGTCCTATATGGCGCGATGATCTCCTCGTACAGAGTTCTAAAAGACTCGTTGGGGCGAAACCTTTGTTCGTACGGCGTACCTTTTACCCAGTCCTCAAACCCAACGTTCCAACGGAACAGATCATAGGTCTGGATAATCCTACAGTTAGGCTGAGCAAGAGTATTTAGCGCCAGTCCACGCGCCGTCGAAACAGTCAGGGACCCAAGCCAAGAGCCAAGCTCGACTATTTCACCTCGTCCGCTGAACACTTCTGCGGCGAACCATTCACAGTAAGCCTGTTCCTCGAGGCTCGTTGGGCCAAGGAATTTGGTTCGGTCCATCGAAGCATATTTCATATACGTATTCATGGTGTCAGTCAGCTCCATATTCTCCTCGTGTCTTTGGAGGATATTATGTGAGGGCGGCCGTATGCACAAGAATTATTACTGAAATTCACATCATGTTTCCGTGGAATACATCTCCCCACAACAAGCTCCCTAAAACAAGTTGCAATATGCCTTGCCGGATGTATAATCTGACACGCAAAGAAGTATAAAGCTCTATAAGATAATACGGCAAAGTTTTTTCCGGGTATCCTTGAGGAAGAGCCTAAGCGAAGAGGGGCCTGTTGGGACCGTTTCGCATGGAGATTTAAGACGGCCCCCGAGAGTGGTGACCCTCCCTCGAGAGTATTACAAAATGAATTGGGTGTGAGAAAGGGGGACAATATCGTGAATGGTGAAAGATTTATGCCGCCTCAGCCGCCTTTTCCGGGGCAGCCTCCTCAGGATCAACCGGGGCAACCTCGACCGCCTCAAATGGCTCCTCCACGTATCGACGCTTATTACAGCAGCGTTGCCATAGTGGCCACCAGCCCAAGAGAAATCTCCGTCATATTCGGCAGGTACGTTCCAACGTTCGGTCAAGCCGGTGAACAGGGGGCTGTGCCGGTCTACGAGAGGCAAATCCTCATGACGGTCGAACAGGTGGAAGACCTGGTGAGGACGTTGAACCAGGCGGTCCAGGATTTCAAAATGAGACGTTCAGAAATTGAAGCTCGAAGGCCTACTGTGGTGCCTAGTTGAGAACTTCGCGGATGATTCAACGGTCCGTGAAATGAACTCATCGCATTAGTTGTCAGACATGTTTTGTCACAGGAGGGAGAGGTTGGTCTTTAGAACTTGGACCTCTCATGGATAAGTACGCATGTATATTCGGAATCTCTCATACGCTTTCATTGGATGTCTTATTTTTTGGGGGGCCATATCCCTAGGAGCCGCCACCGAGGTTCAGGCGCCGGTCTGGTTGAGCGATCCTCCGCCCGCGGCATCAAGGATCGTCCATGACAAAAGCGGAGCTTCTCGAGAAAAATTACCGGCCATAGAAGCGACGATTATCAATGCCTTTCGTACGGCAAACGTGGGCACCGATGTCGGTGGAATCATCGAATCATTCAAATTTGACGAAGGAGACCGGGTCGGCGAAGGTGATGTCGTCGTCCAGCTTTTTCGGGACCGATATGAATTTGAGGCACGAAGAGTGACAGAGAAGGTGCGGGGACTTGAAGCCCTTCTGGAGGTTGCGGACCAGGAGGCCAGGGCCAGGGAAGAACTCCTGAAAATGGAATCCGCCACTCGTTTGGAAGTTCTCAAGGCTCAGCAGCAATTTGCCTCCCTCCAGGCAAACCTTGCCGAGGCGCGCGTAGAACTGAACAAGGCAACGTATGATTTGCAAGCGTGCACCGTAAAGGCTCCTTTTACCGGTTACATTGCCGCACGTCTGAAGCAGCCTTACGAGACGGC
>JAUPKT010000127.1 GCA_030837305.1 Thermodesulfobacteriota bacterium | reverse complement strand
GAATTGCTCAAGAGCATATTTCCCGAGGTTTCGTACAAGATCCTCATCTTCCACAAGGAGAATCGTCTCTGTGCCTTTTGGAAGGGGTGCAATTTCCTCGGCTTGTTTTGTCGATCCGGCGACTTCTATTGCGGGTAAGTAAATCCTGAAGGTCGGTCCCCCGCCGAGTTCACTTTCCACGTCTATGAATCCCTTGTGCATTTCGACAATGCCACGGACCACGGGCAGCCCGAGACCTGTTCCTTTGTGATAATCACGCATCTTTGTGGAGTAGAATGGATCGAAGAGCCTTTCCAGCCGGTCTTTCGCAATACCCTTGCCGGTATCAGAAACCGTCAACAACACATGCAGTCCCGGGGTTACTCCCAAATGTCCCTTGCAAAAAGCATCGTCCAATAGAATGGTATCGCTCCGAATGGTCAACGTGCCACCATCGGGCATGGCTTCGGCTGCATTGATGGCAAGATTCGTCAGCATTTGATTCATCAGTCCCGAGTCTGCATTTATGACCGCGAGTTCCTCACCGGGATAAACATGGACACGCACAGTCTTCGGCAAAGTATGCTTCAGCTGCCTGACAACCTGGTCAATGTTGTAATTCACATCAAGACGGGCTGTTTGTATGTCAGCTTTTCTACTGAATATGCGAATCTGCTGGATCAAATCCCTTGCATCCTGAGCAGTCTTGATTATTCTTTGGAGTTCCTGGTAACCGGGCTCCTCTCGCTTCTTATCCAAAAGGAGCAAATCTGCATACCCGAGTATCACCTGCAGCATATTGTTAAAATCATGGGCAATGCCTACGGCTAAAGTTCCGACTGCCTGCATCTTGTGTGATTGGAGGAGTTGAGCCCCCAGCTTCTTCTGCTCGGTGGTGTCTACAAGCCCGCCGTAAAGACGAAGACCGTCTGGAGAATCCGGGTCCATTACGCACTGAACGACGGATGAGACCCATATTTCCTCACCATCTTTTCGACGAAGCCGAAGTTCACAGTGAGCCGAGGTATTCGGGTCAATGCCGGTGACGTTACCGTCGAATCTAGGCAGGTCCTCTTCAACGACAATATTCCGCCAACATTTCATGTTTTTTAGTTCGTCTGGTGAGTAGCCAACAACTCGTTCAGTAGCACCGGTAACCCAGTCAATGGTATAGGCGGTATGTGGTGACTTGACACAGGAATAGGCGATATCAGACATTACGGATGAAATGCGACGGTGCCGTTCCTCGCTCGCCCGCAGTCTCTCCTCTTGATATCTCGTCTCAGTGACGTCGATCAGGGTGTGTACCACCCATTTATCGATAACGCTTTTCCTGAACTCAACCACACGAGTTGAACCATCTTTGCATCTCACTTCTCGATCGACAGGTGGCAACTGCCCACCGCTTTTTTCAGCCTCCCTTATTCGACCCCACCACTCAGACTCGACAGACTCGGCTAGCTGGGGGTCCGGATATGCCAGGCTCCACCAATCGTTCAGCTTCGGTATGTCTTGAAGGCCGTATCCGAACAGTTCAGTAAATTTCTTGTTTAGATATATGATTTCGCCGCTCGTGTCGGCGACTGACATTCCCACGGGACAATGTTCAACGAGTTTTCTGAAACGTTCCTCACTCTCTCGCAGTGCCTTTTCGGCTTGCCTGCGCTCCGTGATGTCCCGCCAGCTTGATCTGCTGTACAGGATTTCTCCTTTCTCGTCACGTACGGCACTAGCATTGAGCATTACGTCGACGGTCGTTCCGTCTTTTCTCAAAACCCGAAACTCTTCGTTGCGGACTTCGCCGACATCGCGAAATACCTGAAAACACTTCATCACGTCTGAACGATCATCAGGATGGTACATTTCGAGAACAGCCCTACCGACAATCTCAGTCCTGGTGAATCCAGTCCTGTCGCAACATGTCTGATTACATTGGACAATGAGTCCTGTGGCTGCATCCACGGAAAGCAACATATCAGGCGAGCCATCGTAGAGGTTTCTATATCTCCCTTCGCTTTCATGAAGGGCCTGTACAGCCGACATCCTTGATTCCTGATCGAGAAAAAGACGGCAGATCAGCCACGTGGCAGGAGGATAGATTAGAATCACTGGAAGAGATATGTGTTCCAGAGTCTTGATCATGGCCTGTGTTGGGAGTGCCAGCGTGAGCACGAGCATTCCTGCATGGACCAACACGCCGAATCCGAGCAGGTACACGTTACGAGTGACTTCCGGATAACGTCGACGCAGGTAATAGAAAACCACTCCTAAAAAGGCCGATTCCAGAATTACGCTTACACCCATCAAGGCTCCGGCCCCACCCAACCACAACCGGTAGCAGGCGCTTATGAGTGCAGCCACTCCTGCGGAAATCGGTCCACCAAATAATCCGGCAACACTGAGGACTATCGAACGCCCGTCAAAGATGACTCCAGGAACCAAATGAACCGGGGTCATCATGCCAATCAAGGCAACGGAACCGAAAAGAAGACCTGAAAAAGCCTGATAACTGACGCCTTGTCCCAACGACGTATAATCTGGCCGTGAACGACTACGAGCGAAATCAGGAGAGCCACATTGTGAACCAAGCCCAGGTAGAACATGGCGCATCTCCTTGTGCCACGAGTTCACTGTGAAGGTAAAGTGTGAAGGCCAAAGAAAAAGGGGAGAATAACTTGTTTTTCACTATAGTCCGTGTTCAAAATAAGTCAAATCTGAAAAAGAAGGATGGAGCACTTTATCCCGGAGACCTCTGCTGCACAGCATGTGGCCGAGGCGGTCAACATGTGGTGCAGAATCCACTTATCTGATTTTCCGATCGTACAGGTTGCGGCACAAGTAGCACCCGGATCAACATGTGGTGCAGCATGCAAGCATCTGATTTCCTGTGCCTTCCGGTCGGCGGCACGCGTAACATTTGTTCAGAATCCGGTTCGTTCGGCACCCTTTTTGCTACCTTTCAAACAGACAGCCTGCATCAGCGTACGGCAGAGAAGTAGATGGCAGACTGAGGCTTTTGGCCGGTGTTATGGGAGTAACTGTTAAATTTATTGATAAAATATGAAAGATCCTGCAAAGGGTTCTGAAGCAATCTTGTCCCCTCTTCAAAGCGTATTGCGAAAACGAAAATACCGTCTCAGGCCGGGTGAGCACATCGGTTTGGAGATACCATGCTAAGCGATGGCCTCTCCTGGTTTCAAGACTGCGAAGGAGAAACCATGAAGGAAGTTGTCATTACAGGATACTTGCGAACCGCGCAGACACGATCGCGACCCAGCGACCCTTCGCGCGACTTATTCGGTAAGCTCAGAGCCGAGGAACTCCTTGCTCTGCTCATCCCGGAACTCATCAAGAGAACCCGCGTTGAGCCGCACGAGATAGACGACTTCATTGTTGCGTGCGCCACCGGTGTGGGTGAGCAGTGGACTTACGGCGGGCGTTTTCCGCTTTTCCTCGCCAACCTGCCTGAGACCGTGCCGAGCAAATTCGTTGATCAGCAGTGCGGTTCGTCAATGGCGGGGATACATGTCGGGTTCATGGAGATCGCGACAGGCAATGCCGAGGTCGTGATGATCGGTGGAATGGAGCACATGACACGGGTTCCCATGGGAGGCGATACGATCTCCAAAGGGCTACTCGCCCCTAATCCGGCGCTGTTCATGAAGCCCGAGTACAAGCACTGGGACATGCTGACCGCTCTCAGCATGGGGCTCACCGCCCAGAAGCTCTTCTCTCAGACCGGTTTCACGAGGCAGGACATGGACGAGTGGGCGTTGCGCTCGCACCAGTTGGCAGCCAAGGCGCGTGACCAGGGGTTCTTCGACGGTGAAATACTTCCCATCGAAGCTGAGCAGGCAGACGGCAATGTCAAAACAGTATCGTCCGACCAGTCCGTCTGGGGAGACACGACTCTTGAAGGATTGTCATCGCTCAAACCCGCATTTCAGGCAGGACACGAGATCACGGCCGGCAACTCGTCTCCACTCAATGCCGGGGCCACGTCAATGATGCTGATGTCCAAGGAAGCAGCTCGACTCCGCGGCATAAGGCCTTTGGCTACCGTGAGGTCAATCGGTTTTGCGGGTGTGGATCCCACGATCATGGGCGCAGGGCCGGTCCCGGCAAGTAAGAAGGCCCTGGCCAAGGCGGGCCTTACTGTCTCCGACGTGGACTTCTGGGAGATTAACGAGGCTTTTGCGATCGTGGCGCTCAATTGCATTCAGGAGCTGGGGATCGACCCGGAGAAGGTCAACGTTATGGGAGGCGGGACAGCTATCGGCCACGCTTTAGGAGCAACCGGCGTGAGACTCGTGGGGACTTTGGCTCGCATACTCGATCTGAAAGAGGCACGTTACGGTTGCGCCAATGCATGTGTGGGTGGAGGACAAGGCGTGGCAACCATCATCGAGCGTGAAGCATACGACTGGTAATGGCCTTGAAGTTCCAAATAGTGCAGAGATGTGGGAACGCATCTCTGCACTATCATAATGTGGCCTCTGTGGAGGTATTTACCTGAAATACAAAGTCATTCAGTGGGCCACCGGCTCCATGGGCAAGACCTGTTTGCGAGCCGTGATCGACCATCCCGATCTGGAACTGGTGGGCCTGTACGTGTACAGCGATAAAAAGACAGGGAAGGATGCGGGCGAGATCGCCCGGCGAAAGCCTACAGGGATAATCGCTACCAGAGATATGGAGGAGATTCTAGCTCTGGATGCCGACGTTGTCATTCATGCCCCCCGTATTCAGTTTCCGTACAGTTTTCACAACAAAGACATATGCCGTCTATTGGCCTCGGGTAAGAATCTCATCAGCATCAACGGTTATACGTTTCCCAACTATCACGGAGCGGCCTACGCTACGGAGTTCGAGCAAGCCTGCCGACAGGGGAATTCCTCGTTGTTCGGAACCGGGCTCAATCCAGGTTTTGTTGTGGAAAAGATTGCCGCTGCTGCCACCGGGCTTTGTACGGAGCTTGAATCCATCTTCGCCCAGGAAGTTTTCGATGTCATCGGGGTTCCGGATTCCGATTATCTGTTCAACGTCTGCGGAATTGGGTCTGACCCAAGAAAGATCGATCTCCGCAGTTCCGGGCCGGTTAGTGAACTGATTACCGGCATGTACTCAGAGGTCATTGCGCTTTTGGTTCACCGCCTGGGGATGACCCTTGAGCGCATAGAGCCTGACCACCGTGTCACTCTCGCACCGCAGGACATACAAGCCAGGGCCGGCACGGTGCGCGCGGGGACGGTTGCCGCAACCAACTGGTGCTGGCATGGCATCGTTGAAGGCAGACGATTCATTACATTATCCGTCAACTGGATCATGGGCAGCGGATTGCCGGAATTTGAGGAATACGACCACTGGAAGATCTCCATCCGAGGCAAGCCTGGTATCGACATCGCGATGAACATCTCTGAAACCGAACCGGGCAAGGAGAGAACAAAACCTGAGCAATACGGCGTGGCCGGGTCAGTCATAAACGCTATACCGGAAATCTGCGCGGCCCCGCCCGGGATATTCCATATTCCTGTCTTTGCTCCGTACCGACAGCGGTTCTAAGGAATGTGATCGACGTTCGGAAACCACTTCCTGGTGCAGCACCTCTCTAGGACCGTACGCATGACTCGCGTTGCTTGAAAGCGCGGGTGCCAAGAGACTTGCTACTTGTACTGTGGTGGAATGATCTCGGTGAAACCAGGTCCGTACGGAGTGTACGGGACATTCGGGAATCTCCGGATTTCCTCAAAAAACTGTGATGAGATACCTCCGACAAACAATGCGATCCACCCATTGTCAGACCCGGAAAAACGGCCGGGCGACGACCTCAGATCACCTCTAGTGGGCGCAGCTCCGTTGAAAAGCATGTCGTACTGCTCGCCCGGATCCCCCTGGAGATCGTAGATCGCAGGTGTCTTCATGAAAAGTTCCGGTCCGAGCCATGTGTCTTTGGCTGTCCACAAGGCCTTGAACTTGCCTACACGCACACCACCGAAAGACTGATCATTAAAGTAGATGAAAGAGTCACGCCTGCCAGGACCTTTACTCAACAATGAATCGCTTTGATCGATCCCGTCGAAAATGATGGGATTCCCTTCATTGTCTTTCCATTCACGTGGTGGAGCCTCGAGACCGGCAATGCGGGCTAAAGTCGGCCACCAATCCGTGTGCGCAAACATGTCCATGTTCACCGAGCCGGCCTTTATCTTTCCAGGCCACCACGCAATGGCAGGCACCCTGAAACCACCCTCAAAGGGAGAACCCTTCATCCCGCGGAATGGTGAGTAGCCTGCGTCAGGCCATGCGTCCACCCAGGCCCCGTTGTCGGTGGTCCAAATCACTATAGTGTTTTCCGCAATCCCCAGATCCCGAAGGGCCTGAACCACCAGGCCCGAGTTGTCGTCGAGTTCCATGAGGGCATCCAGGTAGTTTCCGCCGCCTGGAGATTTGCCCTTCCAACGAGGAGAAGGATTGTTTGGGTTATGCACCTTCTCGAAGCAAAGGTAGACGAAAAATGGATTAGGATCGTTGCTGTGCTGCTTGATCCAATCGATTGCTTTTGCCCGCATGTTATCGTCCACGGTCTCAAGATCCTCGTATCCGAATTTCGCTTTTACCACCTTCGGGGGTTCCCCGGCTTTTCCTTCCC
This sequence comes from Thermodesulfobacteriota bacterium, assembly GCA_030837305.1. GTDB lineage: Bacteria > Desulfobacterota > Desulfomonilia > Desulfomonilales > Desulfomonilaceae > JAUPKT01. The sequence goes on along the minus strand of JAUPKT010000127.1, from coordinate 1,954 downwards.
ACATGGCGAAATTAGCTTTGTTCCACTCGACCATGAACTTCTTGTCGTTTATGGGGAAGTTGGGATGCAGAGGAAGATAGTCGTATGCATAAACACCGGCGTAATACGGAAGCATGTAGTACATTTCGTCAAAGCCGTTTGACGTGGGGAAGTTTTCGGGCTTGTCTCCCAGATGCCACTTGCCGAGTTGCACCGTAGTGTAACCGGCCTTCTTGAGATATTGCGCAACGGTCGGCGTCTGTTTGGTAAGGCCGTTTGGATCTCCAGGGGCCAGAACGGAAGAGAGAGAAGTCCGAATAGCAAGGCGGCCGGTGACGAACGAAGCACGACCAGCCGTGCAACTTGCTTCGCCGTAGTAGTTGACGAAGCGCATCCCTTCTGCCGCGAGACGATCCAAATTAGGTGTCGGTGCTCCCCGCATGGGCCCGCCTCCGTAAGAGCCGAGGTCTCCCCATCCCACATCATCAGTCATGATCATGACAATGTTAGGTTTTTTTCCTTCAGCACCGGCAGATGCCGATGCAGCCGGGGAAATAATACAGAGCAGCAGGATCACTGAGAAATGCCGGACCACACTCCACGAATGTCTCTCCATCCTCATGGTCGCCTCCGAATGCTATTATTTCAAGCCCTCTCTTACTATATCCGGTCCTCAGCAATTAGTCGAGACTGCGTGCGAATCTGTCCGCTGCTTGCCCATCAGGCGTCACGCGATCCCCCTGGTCGGGCGCAGCGTGCGCCGGTCTGGTGGGAGTTCTCCCAGGATTGTGCTGTAGATGCGATCAGGCGCCAGGGGAAGATCATGAAAGCGGATGCCGGTTGCATCGGCCAGAGCGTTAGCCAGCGCGGGAGCCACCGGGTTGATCGGTGCTTCGCTCATGCTCTTGGCGCCTAGCGGGCCAAAGGTGTCCGTAGTCCGGGCAAAATAGATCTCGCTGCGTGGGATGTCCGCATAAGCCGGAATGCGGTAGTTGCGGAATGTCGGGTTCAACACCTGTCCTTCTTTGCCGAACACCATTTTTTCGTACAGGGCCCATCCCAGGCCCTGGGCAATAGCGCCTTCAACTTGTCCTCGGAGTTGCTGGGGATTGATTACGACTCCAGCATCGACTGCCTGAACGCTCTGAAGAATCTTGATTTCCCCGGTAACACGATGGACCGCAATCCAGAAACCATGCACATTGAAGGCCACGGTGCGAGGGGTGCCATGGGCCTTGCGCACGACACTCAGAAGCTGTCCCACGTCCAGTGCAGCTTTGTGAAGATCCACCAGACTGATCCTGGCACCGGCGCAAACCACAGCGTCTGGTTCCAAGCGGCATTCGTCACGACCGGCACCACTATGCCCTGCAGCGAAATCCAGGATGCGTTCCCGGAGGGATTTGGCCGCCTCATGTACCGCCTTTCCGGCAACGGTCGTCCCAGTGCTGCCGAACGGCCCGGTATCATAGCCGGTGCGATCGGTGTCGGATTGGATCGAAATCACGCACGACGGAGTTGTGTTGAGCACCGTGGCCGCGATCTGGTGACGGACCGTTGTTGAACCGTTGCCGAATTCCGGCGACCCAATGGTCAGGCGGTACTTACCATCCCCTTCCAGACTGAGGGACGCCTCTGAACGATGCTCGGTGGGCGGGGCGCAAGCAATCATGGCCAGTGCGACACCTTTCCCCACCAGCCACTCTTCTCCTTCAGGCCGGGCAAGTCCATTGCCCCGGGCGAGAGCGTCACGCACCAAATCGAGGCACTGATCCAGTCCATAGCTTCCGTAGTCGAGGTCGTGGGAAGCCCAACCTAGGGACGTCATCGGGTCGCCCGGCCGTATGACATTGCGTTGTCGGAACACAAAGGGGTCCATGTCCAAGCTCTGGGCCAGGTCATCCATCGCTGACTCTACGGCAAAGATGGTCTGGGAAAGCCCGTACCCCCGAAAGGCTCCTGCCGGAACGGTGTT
>JAUPKT010000126.1 GCA_030837305.1 Thermodesulfobacteriota bacterium | reverse complement strand
GTTAGAAACCTGAGTGCTCGTTAAAGGCTACCGCCTCCAAGGATTCGCTTCGCATCAACCATAGCCTTGAGCTTACCGAACGCAATGTGACGAGGTAGATGGTTCATACGAATCCGCATAAGTATTTTAAGCTTCAGCACTTCGCAACACAAGAGAATGACCGTGGAATTGAGCGTGGAATCAATCCGACCATCAGAGACGCTTAGGCGAGAACGTCAACTTTCTCCAACAATCCCGGCAACTTCAGCAGGGTCTTCCGCAGCGAGAAGTCTTCTTCGCAATATGTCATCTTGCGCCATCCTCCCAATGGCCTGCAAGACGAACAAATGACTCTCTGGCTGATTCGTGGGGGAAAGAAAAAGCACCATTATTTGAAAAGTATGTGCCTCCAAGTCATCGACAATTCCTTTTCTGCATATACCAAGGGCCACAAGAGGCTGTTCAATTTCTGCGATTCGGGCATGTGGGATGGTTACCTCCTCTCCCAAGAAGGTTCCTCCTTGCTTTTCCCGAGAGACAAGAGCTTGCCATGCCGATTCCCTGACAGTCGCAGGCAGCCGAAAGCTATCCAGAAGCATCTTCATCGCCTCTTGTTTTACCATGGATTGATTCCAGATAAGCACCCGTTCCTTTCTGATGTCAATTGTGGCCTGAGGACGATGCTTTCCCGTCAACGGACCCTCTTCAGAACGACCTTGTCCTGGGACAACTGTCAGGGCACGATGCGAATGGCTTGCCGTTATGGCCCTTGTGTCTAGGATCACGATGGTTGTTCCTGTTCTCTCGAGGACCAGTCGCTCCAAGATGCCAAGTTGTCCAAGCAATCTCCGCCAAAACGGAAGCCTCTTGGCCGGTGTCCCAATTACCAAGTGCCCCACACGGTATTCCTTGGCAAACTCAAGAAGGGTTTTCACTATATCATCGCCCCGGAACGTGAAGACTGTTGCTCCCAGTTGCTGGGCCAGGGTTAGGGTGTCAGAAAGTTTTCGTTGGGTAGCGGCATCAATCACTGTCGGACGTTCCTTGGAAGTTTGCACATAAACAGCATACCAATTGCGGTTGAGTCTTCCAGCGAGCCGCGAGGCATAACGAAGAAGAGCCTCGGTGTTTGGCCCCCGAGAACTCAGGCAAGCCATTACTTGATCCGGGCTTGATGGTGTATCCTCGAGAAGCTGGTCTCTCCGACGAGAATCAATTTGGGATGCAAGTTCTCTCAGAGTCAGTTCTCGCAATTGCTCAAGATTTTCCTGCAAAAAGAAATTCTCCAGGGCGGTTTCGATACGCTCTGTGGTGTAAACCTTGCCTTCCGTCAGACGCCGGCGCAGGTCTTCTGTTGTGATATCCACGTCGACTATTTGATCAGCCTCTGTAACGACTCGGTCCGGGATACGTTCCCGAACCTTGACGCCCGTTGCTTGTTCAACCGTTTCATACAGGCTTTCCAAGTGTTGAACGTTTAAGGTGGACATCACATGAATTCCCGCCGCCAAGATCTCCTCCACGTCCTGGTAGCGCTTTGCGTTCTTGCTGCCGGGAATATTCGTATGCGCCAGTTCATCCACCAGTGCTACGCTCGGACAGCGAGCGAGCACTTTTTCCAGATCCATCTCCTCGATCTGGATTCCGCGATATCCTATTTTACGACGCGGAATTACCTCGAGTCCCATTAGCAGGGTTTCCGTTTCTATTCGACCATGGGTTTCTACAAGGGCCGCAGCAACGTCAATTCCGTCATCCTTCAGACGGTGAGCTTCAAGAAGCATCTGATACGTCTTACCCACCCCGGGGGCATAGCCAAGGTAGATCTTCAGCTTGCCACGCTGTGACCTGCGTATCATATGAAGAAAGCTGTCCGCTCTCTGGCCGTTCATCACTTGTACGTCTTATCCAGTGCCGTGTTCAGTGCCAAGACATTAACGAGAGGGTCGGAGTCAAATCTTCCTGATTGTTTTTCCGCATAGTTTTCGATTATTGACATTACTTCAGCTACCGACAGGCCTCGGGCTCTAGCCACTCTTTCTGCCTGAAATTTTGCGCCGGTAAGGCTGATGTGCGGATCAAGACCGCTGCCGGACGCCGTTAACAGGTCAGTGGGAATCGGTTTTCCATCGGCAACGTCGATCTTTCTCATCACATCCTGAGCCCGACGGCGAAGCTCTTGACCGGCCGGTGACAGGTTGCTGCCGCCCGACCCCGAGGCATTGTATTCCACCGCTGAAGGTCGAGGCCAAAAATACTCAGAACGGGAGAACCCTTGGGCAATAAGTTCACTCCCTATGACTTCTCCAGACTCATTGTGGATCAGAGACCCCTCCGCGCGCTTGGGAGTTACTAGCTGTGCAAAGGCTAGGATGAAAGCGCAGTAGAAGAAGCAACAAACCACCATTGTCGCAACCACCAGACGGCAGGCTGTGATCAGGTGGCTCCAAGTTGACGGGGTTTCCCTTGCTTTTCTCATAGTTTCTGTCCTAGAAGATTCCGGTTAAGTTTAGAATGACGTCAATCATTTTTATGCCAATGAATGGTGCGATAAAACCACCTAGACCGTAAATGAGGAGGTTTTTTCGTAAGATCGTGTTTGCCCCCATAGGTCGGTATTTTACTCCCTTGATCGCGACTGGAATGAGGAGAGGGATGATGACGGCGTTGAAAATCAGGGCGGCAAGAACGGCACTCTGGGGCGTCGTCAGATTCATTACATCAAGGGCGGAGAGTTGAGGCATGGCAAGTATAAACATTGCCGGTACAATGGCAAAGTATTTGGCAACGTCATTGGCGATGGAAAAGGTGGTCAGGGCTCCGCGTGTCATGAGTAGTTGCTTACCAATCTCAATGATTTCAATTAACTTGGTCGGATCGCTGTCCAGATCCACCATATTCCCAGCCTCTTTTGCCGCCTGAGTTCCCGAGTTCATGGCAACACCGATATCCGCTTGGGCAAGAGCGGGGGCATCGTTGGTCCCGTCACCCATCATCGCCACAAGTCTGCCGGCATTTTGTTCTCTGCGGATATATTCAAGCTTGTCTTCCGGTCTCGCCTCCGCCATGTAATCATCTACCCCAGCCTCATGTGCTATTGCCGCAGCCGTGAGGGGATTGTCCCCGGTCACCATTACTACACGAAGACCTGTTGCTCGAAGGCGTTCGATGCGATCGCGAATACCCGGCTTGAGTACGTCGGAGAGAGCGACGACCCCCAGGACATTTTTATCCTCTGCAACGACTATGGGGGTACTGCCCCTCTTAGCGACCTTTTCGACTAGTTCTTGCAGTTCCGGAGGCACTTGTACATCCTGTTGTACAATATAGGCCTGGATGGCATCAGGAGCACCTTTTCGAAAACGGCATCCTGTCGGTGTGTCTATGCCGCTTAATCGAAAATGTGCAGAAAATGGAATAATCTTTGTTTCCGGCGCCTCGGTGGGTACAGTGAGTCCAAGTTCTTTCACACCAAGCGCGACTATCGACCTCCCCTCCGGAGTCTGGTCTTCATAGGACGCCCGAATGGCTGCTTCTGCAAGTTGGGTGCGTGTGATTCCTGGCAATGTGTAGTATTCGGATGCCTGACGGTCACCTACCGTGATGGTGCCTGTCTTGTCCAGAAGCAAGGTGTCAATATCCCCTGCCAGCTCTACTGCCTTTCCACTCTTGGCCAGAACGTTCGCAGCTAAAGCACGATCCATCCCCGCAATGCCGATAGCCGCCAATAGAGCACCAATGGTCGTTGGGATAAGGCATACCAAAAGGGCTATAAGTGTGAAGATCGAAATCTCCACTCGGAAATATTGGGCGATGGGCCCAAGGGAGGCCGTTACCATTATGAAAACCAGAGTCAGACCTGCCAATATAACGGTTAAAGCGAGTTCATTCGGCGTTCTTTGCCTGGAAGCGCCCTCAACCAGATCGATCATGCGGTCGAGGAAAGACTCCCCTCGTCCTGCGGTTATGCTAATCACAATCCTGTCTGACAGCACTCGGGTCCCTCCTGTAACACCAGAGCGATCCCCTCCAGCCTCTCGAACAACCGGTGCAGATTCACCGGTGATGGCTGATTCATCCACGGAGGCGGCCCCTTCCACTATTTCGCCGTCCCGAGGAATGATCTCCCCCGCAGATACACTCACGAGGTCTCCCGTAACCAGATCGTCTGAGCTGACCTTGATGAGCCCAGTTTGGCTTACCCTGTTGGCAGTGACGTTTCTCCGTGCTTTCTTGAGCGTATCAGCCTGAGCCTTTCCTCGAGCCTCTGCCAATGCCTCTGCGAAATTAGCGAAAAGGACAGTCAGCCAAAGGATAGCTGTAACAGCCCCAGAATAAAGAAGAGATTCATTACTCTGTGCTGGATGGATGATGAGTTGGAGAGAGGTCAACGCTGCTCCCACCTCGGTCACGAACATGACCGGGTTCCTGGCCATAATCCACGGATTGAGCATCAGAACGGCCTCTTTCCCAGCAACCAGTATCAGGGCTTTGTTCCATAGTGATGAACGTCGGTCGTCCCTGCGCTGGAGCTTGGCTTCTATTGCGCGCTGATGTTCGTTTGTTACGATTTCTTCCATGAAGGTTGTCCGATGGCTTCTTAGTTTCCTTTTGTTAGCAAGTGCTCTGCTACAGGACCCAGCACGGCCACTGGGAAAAACATTAAGGCACCGAGAAAAATTACGGTTCCCAGAAGAACAAATCCAAACATAACCGTATCTGTGCGAAAAGTTCCTGTGGTTTCCGGAGTCGGTTTTTTTGTTGCCAAGGACCCTGCGATGGCCAACGGGAGAATGATGGGAACGAATCTGCTCACAAGCATGATCGCCCCGGTAGCCGCGTTCCAAGCAGGGGTATTGTCACCCAACCCCTCGAATCCAGATCCATTGTTAGCCGCTGCAGACGTGAACTCATACAGTATTTCTGTGAAGCCGTGTGATCCAGGGTTGAGTACGGCCTCCCTCCCCAAAGATGTCACTGCGAAGAAAGCCGTCCCGCCGAGGATCAGCAAGGGATGTACGAGAAGGGCCAAGAGGGCAAGTTTCATCTCTCTTGTCTCTACCTTACGAGTCAGGTACTCCGGCGTCCGACCCACCATCATACCGCAGATGAATACTCCCACAATGATGTAAATGAACATATTTATGAAGCCTACCCCAACACCTCCGAAGGCAACGTTCAGCCACATCCCCACAAGGAGAACGAGCCCCGTCAGTGGGTTTAGGCTGTCATGCATACAGTTCACCGAGCCATTGCTTGTAGCTGTGGTGAAGGCCGCCCAGGCCGCCGAAGCTGCGAAACCAAACCGAAGCTCCTTGCCCTCCCAGTTTAATGTGTCTGTTGTTGGAAGGCCGGCTAAGGCCACTGCCGGAGCGCTTTCAAAATAGCCGGCCAAACCGACCTGGGCCACAAGCAATGTTACCATGACTGCGAATACAATCGCCGCATGACGCATCCGATGGGTGATTCGTCCAAACATCCATACACAACCCATTGGAATCAGCAAGATACTGACACACTCGACCATGTTGGTGAGAAATGATGGGTTTTCGAAGGGATGAGCTGAATTGGCCCCGAAGAAACCTCCTCCGTTGGTTGCCAGTTGTTTGATCGCGACGAACGCGGCAACCGGTCCTCTGGAAATAGTCTGTACGGCCCCCTCAATGGTTCTTGCATGGACGGTGCCCTCCAGTGTCATGGGAACGCCTCCAAGAACCAGGAGAAGAGCTTCGACAAAGGCTAAAGGGAGCAGGATCAGGAATGTGACACTCAAGAGATCTCTGTAGAAATTTCCAACTTTCGTCTTGCCGGACAATCCCCTTGCCAATGCAGCCAACGAAGCAATCCCGGTTGCCGCAGAAACAAACTGGAGCCACATCATTCCGAAGATCTGTGAGAAATAGCTCATGGACATTTCGCCGGAATAATGCTGCTGGTTTGTGTTGGTCACGAAAGAGGACGCTGTGTGGAAGATCAGGCTTACGGACAATGGTCCTTTGGCATCCGGGTTCAAGGGCAAGAATTGTTGAAGCCACAAGATGACGGTAATCACGAAAAACATGAGCCCGTTCAGCAACAATAACGAGAATACGTATTGTTTCCAGTCCTGTTCCTGGGCAATTACTGGTCCACCTAACTTGAGGACGATCGAGCCCATGAGACATCGGAACCGGCACTTGCCATCTCCGGTATTCACGGCCCATGCCATGGCTCGTCCCAACGGCCATGACAAGAGACAGGCACATACAATATTCAAGGATATGAAAAGGAATGACATGACTCTTTAACCCGAGAAACGTTCAGGATTGATTATGGCATATACGAGGTAAACGACGCAGACTACGAGTAAAAGTACCACAAGGTAAAGCATGACGTAATCCCCTTTTAGACCTTCCGACCAGTACAAATACCGGTCAACTCTTTAAACCAGGCGCATCCCGGATCCGGACGATATTCCCTTACCAAGATTCTCATCGTTCCAACACCTTAACACGATTCGGTATCGTGCTGTACAGCCTGAGGTAATGTAAAATAGAACGAGGATCCACGGCCCAGTTCACTTTCAACGCCAACTTCGCCTCCATGGGCCTGCACAATTTCTTTTACTATAGATAGGCCGAGGCCGGCTCCGGAGTTTTGATCTTGGCCGGGAGCCCTGTAAAATAAGTCAAAGACATTGTTCATGAGTTCAGTCGGGATCCCTACCCCTGTATCCTCCACTGAGAATAGAACCGATTCCGAAGTGACCTGGGCCCTAATGGTGATGGATCCCCCTGCCGGAGTAAAACGAAGACCGTTCAAGATCAAATTGGCAAACACATGGCGAATCCTTGATGAATCCGCGTTGACAGCGGGCAAGTCAGTTGGAACATCGCTGGCCATGGTCACACCCTTTTCCTTCGCATCCGGCAACAAGGGTTCTATAGCCTCTCGGACAAGCACATGAGGGAAAACAGGCTTAGGATTCAGATAGGTCTTGCCGGCTTGAATTCGTTTGAGATCCAGCAAGTCGTCCAGGATCCCAACAAGTCTGTCGGTATCATCTCTTGCGGCCATGAGCAGTTCAGTCTGCTTTTCGTTGAGACTCCCGACAACGTCCCCTAAGAGCAGATGAATGGACATGCGAAGAGAGGTGAGCGGTGTTTTGAGTTGATGGGAAACGGTTGCTATCACCCCTCGCTTCAATTCATTGTGTTCGTGAACTTGTGTGACGTCTTTCAAAATCAGCACTACTCCGGTCGCTTCCCCGCCCTGTTGACCCATTGGAATGGGATAAGCCGTTGGTTGAAAGAAGTACTCACGATTGTCCACGAACTGCTGTATGTAGGTGCTCTCCGTATCCGTGGACGCACTCGAATGCTCGTTGAGCGCTTTCTGAATCAGCCTTGGAAGCCATTCCAAGCCGAGTTCTTGTACCGATATGCCCGGTTTGAGCCCAAAATGCCGACTCGCACTTTCAGTCGAAACTTTTACCTTCCCTTCGAGATCAAGGACTGCAATTGCTGCTGGGATTGCCTTGAAAACTTCCTCTGTTGCCCTTTTCGTCCTGATGAGTTCCTCTTGGTTCTCGTTTCGATTTCTTCTCAGGACTGCGGCCATCGTGTTGAATGATTCCGTAAGTTGGCCTATTTCGTCTTGTGATTCTTTTTTCAAGACAAGGTCAAGGTTCCCACGTCGGACCTCATTGGTGGATTCAATCAACCTGTTTACCGGCCGCAAAATACGGCGATCGGTGAGATAAGTAAAAAATACGGCCAGCAGCGCCGATACCGTAATTGCCACGTACATTGTGCGGTAAGCTGACGCCGCCACGCGGCGTGCTGAGTTGTTCGCGTCGCTCATGTTGTCTTGATTCATTTTAAGGATGTCTTGTGAGAGTGACTTGATCTCTGAGAACAAAGGTTGCAGGGTCGTGAAAAAGGCAGACTGGCGCTCTGTCCATGGGCGTGATGCATCAGTCACAAACGTTATTGCATTTGAGTATTCTTCGAACAGCGACTTAATGTGTTCGGCCTTTTCTCCCTCGCCGGGAAGAGTTATGTTTCCGAGTTCTCTATGCAGCGCTGTGAGAAATTCTGCCTTATATTGGTCCACAAGGCGATTCCCTTCATTGTCGTTGCCGGCAAGAGTGAAGAGAATACCGCTGTCGATGCGCTCAATCGATTCCTTCATGTCCTGACAGGCCACCACACTCTGGTAGTTTTCTTTTAGGATCACCTCGATTGCGTCCCGGAGCGTTTCTATTTGTGCCATTGTGAGCATCCCGTTGAAGATGACAATTGCGAGTAGGCTTCCAAATGCCAGTATAAGTTTTCGTCTGATGCCTATCATGTTTCCTGACCTCCGGGAGAAGATTTAGCATGCGGAGTGCCAAAAGTATGTCCCATAGGATATCAACTACTTAGGACTGCTTCTACGTCGTGTTGCATCGCAATAGGCAAGGATGGTCTCCGGGGAGGCTTGCACGATGCAAGGCGCTTGGAGATGAGAATAGGGCCGGATCAAATTCCGTATTGCTTCCGTTTTCTCCAGAGAGTTGCCTGGTCAACGCCGAGCAGATCGGCGGCCTCTTGGAGGGATTTAGTGGATGCGATCACGAGCCGAATGTGGTTTTC
>JAUPKT010000125.1 GCA_030837305.1 Thermodesulfobacteriota bacterium | reverse complement strand
TGCAGGACGATAGTTCAGCCAACCGTGTACGTGTGGTCGAGGCCGTTTTAGTCCAATATGGCGATCTTCTGAAAATGAATTTCCTTGTTGCAACGGAGACCGGAGTTCGCATTCGGCGAAAGCCGCAGACCCCTATGATATAGGCCATCCTGTCTAAAGAAACTTACTTTCCTACCAGCGTCCCATTACTCAAGCGTCCCATTACTCAGGGGATTATAGGATTGTCCCCTATTACACCCCTTAGCGTACCTGGCGGCTTAGCGGTTCAAAAAAAATCGTGCCATCCCGCGCAATTCAACAAAGGCAACAACGGACAGCCCATATGGGATTTGAAGAGAATAGTGGATAGTGGCAATGTCCCTAAATTACCCCAAAAAATTATTTCGGAGGATAAAAATATGGAATTCAAGATGTTGTACAAAAGGAAAGGCGGCTGGTATATCGGCCATATTCAGGAATATCCGGATTATGAAAGTCAGGGTAGTTCCTTGGACGAACTCAGAGAAAATCTAAGAGAGATCTATAATGACATCAACAGGGGGCTGGTTCCGGATGCTGAACCTTTCCATTTAATGGAAGTTGCCGCTTGAAAAGAAAAGAATTGCTTAAAATTGTAAGAGAAAAGGGCTGTGTGTTTGTGCGGCACGGTGGGAATCACGATTGGTACAGAAATCCTCAGTCCGGCGTGAGTCAGCCCATCGCAAGGCATACCGAGATAGAGGATGATCTTGCCAGAAGAATTATTAAGAGACTGTCCTGATGGCGTTTTCTTAAGAACCTCTTTTCGGGGTCAAGAAGGTGGTTTTAAGGGCAAAAAGGAGGCCTTTTTTGGGCGTTTCCGTAGACAATTCGATAGGTTGCTGAGGTCCGACCCCAATACCGAATGGCATTATAACAGGATTCCCAGATGGTTTTCTATTTTCTAAGCTGTGTCGTGTGCAAGATTAAGGTATTTGATTAATTACGGACGTCCCCCAGATCACAAGGACGTTCAAGATGAGGTGAGGGATATGAAAACAGCAAGGGTGTTCAAATCGGGAAACTCCCAGGCGGTCAGGCTTCCCAAGGAATTCCAACTCGATGTTGTGGAAGTCGAGGTGTTTAGGAAAGACGGGGCCTTGGTGCTGCGACCTTTGCAGAAGACCTGGCAGGATTATTTTGATCGCGGCTTGCGGTTCAGTGGCGATTTCCCTGATACAATTGAAGACCTGGCGTTGGAAGAGAAGGCCCCATGGTAATCCGTTATATGCTGGATACGGATGCGTGCATAGCCTTGATCAAGAATCGTCCAGAGGCGATGCGTGTGCGGTTGACCCGTCTTTCTCCTCAAGAAGTTGGGATGTCCGGCATCGTTGCGGCGGAACTCTGGTTTGGCGTCGCCCATTCGCAGAAGAAAAAGCAAAATGAAGCTGCCCTCAAGGATTTTATGGACTATGTAACCCTTCTGGACTGGCCGAGCGAGGCTTCCCCTCTTTACGGGAAAATCCGCGAAGGACTTCAGAAACAAGGAAGGCCCATCGGCGCCATGGATCTTCTTATCGGGGTCCACGCCCTTTTTCTCGATGCGGTTCTGGTGACGAACAACACGAGGGAATTTGAACGGGTTCCTGGTCTGAAAATTGAGAATTGGGCAGCAACGAGGTAGGATAAAAACCCTCGCCATCTGTCTGCCCGATGAGACCAGTTTCACTGGGGCGGTTTAATATGCAGAGGATGAAGACATCTAAAAACCGAATAGCGCCCCCTTCCTCCAAATAGTAAGGGAATATCTCCAATAAGTTTATAAGTTGACAACGTTCCCCGCAGCCACCGACTCATGGTGCTAAACCCGAGGAGTCTGAAGAATGGACTGGAGAAACCGAATTATTGTCAATCCGGATATCCTTGTAGGAAAGCCGGTTATCAAAGGTACTCGCTTGGCCGTAGAGTTCATTATAGATCTCTTAGCTCAAGGCTGGACCGAAAACGATATTATGGAAAACTATCCGGGTGTGACGCGTGAAGATATTGCGTCTTGCCTGAGTTATGCTGGAGAAGTGCTGAAAACGGAAAAGGTCTTCGCAATGAATGCGTGACGATGCGAATCCTTGCTGACGAAAACTTTCCTGGCATAGCCGTTAATGAGTTGAGAAAGCGCGGGCACAATGTGGTCTGGGTCCGCACTGCAAAGCCCGGGATCGAGGATCGTGCTATCCTGGAATGGGCACAGACTGAAAACAGGCTCCTGGTTACATTGGATAAAGACTTTGGTGAATTGGCCTTTGGTAGAGATCTTCCTGCACGGTGCGGCGTGGTGCTTTTCAGGATGAGCCTTTCTGATGCAAGAACAGGTTCAATGAGAATCGTTGAGATCTTGGAGAGTCGGTCTGACTGGCCCGCACACTTTTCTGTTGTTGAGGACGACCGTATCCGTATGCGGCCGCTTTCACCAACCTATCGCACCCGACTCATACCGACCAAATGATCCAGTTTACAAGTTGAGATGTCTTCCATTATCAATGGGAAAAGTGGAATAGTGGCAACGTCCCCCCATTCCAACAAACATCCCCCTTCGCGCCTGCCCTGTAGCTCCGGCAGATGGTACTGGGGTCCTCCGCGCCTTTGCGGTTCAACCCAAACTGCCCTTAATTCACAAATCAAGATGTGACACCCGGGCCTTTCGTTTCACAAATCAAGATGTGACACCCGGGCCTTTCGTTTTCGTTGCCTTCTGTAAGATACTCCTTGACATCGGGATGGAAGAATGGCAAAAAGCGCTTGCTTGAGAAAAAACACACTGAAAACCAAGGACTTGCATCGCTTGCTTTCAGGTAATCCATGGGTCGGAGATGTATCGGACACCTGAATTTCTGAGGGAAAGAAATAAGGGTTGGTCACGAAACCTGATA
>JAUPKT010000124.1 GCA_030837305.1 Thermodesulfobacteriota bacterium | reverse complement strand
TGCGTGCCGGATACACTTCCCGTGATCCATGTGCTACGACTGAACTTCGATCGTGTCTTAGGACGGCTTATCGGTCTTTGAAGCCGGTTTTTTCGCCTTCACTTCCTTAACCTGTTTAGCAGCTTTCTTGGGTACCTTGGCCGGTTTCTTACCCGTCGATATGGGATTATCTCCGTACTTTTTCATGAAACGCTCGACACGGCCGGCACTATCAACAAGCTTCTGTTTTCCTGTAAAGAAAGGATGGCAACCCGCGCATATTTCCAGCTTATATTCTTCTTTCAGGGAACGTGTACGGATTTCGTTGCCGCACGCGCACGAGAATACACTTTCCTGAAATTCTGGGTGGATGTTCTTTTTCATCACTCTCCTCCTTAAAGCCTAAATTATCCATTTTAGCACAAACGGCAACAAGATCAAATTAAGTTTCGCCCTTGTCGGCCGAGGGCTGTCCAGTTTCAATAACACCTGACAGGTGGTTGAGACACCCCAGCAAGAGCTTGGGAAGCTAGCGGTTCATCACTTCCAAAAATTCTCGATTTGCATCGGTCTGCATAATTTTGTCCAACAGAAACTCCATGGCATCAACCGAATTCATGTCGGCGAGGAGCTTTCGGAGCAACCAAATTCGCTGTAGATCTTGCTGAGAGACAAGCAACTCCTCTTTACGGGTGCCGGACCGATTGATATCAATGCACGGGAAAATGCGACGCTCCAGGAGCCGTCTATCAAGATGAATTTCCATGTTGCCCGTACCCTTGAATTCCTCGTAAATCACCTCATCCATCTTGCTGCCTGTGTCAATCAGGGCTGTGGCAATTATAGTCAGGCTTCCTCCCTCTTCTATGTTTCGTGCCGCACCGAAAAACCGCTTGGGCCGGTGGAGGGCATTCGAGTCAACGCCGCCGGACAAGATCTTTCCGCTGGGAGGTACCACGGTGTTATGGGCTCTGGCTAATCGAGTAATACTGTCCAACAATATCACCACATCCCGTTTGTGCTCCACCAGTCGCTTGGCCTTCTCTATAACCATATCAGCTACCTGAACGTGTCTCTGCGCCGGCTCGTCAAACGTGGAAGAAATGACTTCACCACGGACGGAACGCTGCATATCAGTTACTTCTTCCGGTCGCTCATCAATAAGCAACACGATGAGATATACATCCGGATGATTGATGGTCAGGCTGTTTGCTATCTGCTGCAAGAGTACCGTCTTGCCGGCCTTTGGGGGAGAAACAATCAACGCTCTTTGCCCTTTACCGATTGGAGTGAGCAAATCCATGATCCTCATGGAATACAGGGTGGGACCTATCTCCAGTTTCAATCGCTCATCAGGATAGAGAGGGGTGAGGTTGTCGAAGAGCACCTTGTCTCGGATCGATTCTGGATCCTCTAAGTTAATGGTTTCAACTTTGAGGAGAGCAAAATAGCGCTCCGTGTCCTTCGGCGGACGGATATACCCGGCAATGGTGTCCCCCGTTCGCATGTTGAAACGGCGTATCTGACTGGGCGAAACATAAATGTCGTCAGGCCCCGGAAGATAATTGTAGTCGGGTGCCCGCAAAAAACCGAACCCATCGGGAAGCGTCTCCAGGACGCCCTGTCCTGTGATGGGAGCTTCCTTCTCAGCCTGCTGATGGGCCTGAAGAATGGCAAATATCAGTTCCTGTTTTCGCATGCTGCCCGCGCCTTCCACGGAAAGGGAGTGGGCAATAGACATGAGTTCACTTACTTTTTTCTCTTTGAGTTCTGCAACGTCCATGACGGCTCCTGATGATCTATTCTATAGTTTGGTTATTTCGGAATTTATTATTGGTAATGGAGTGCTATTCTGAAGTTCTTGATCAGTCTGGATTCAGCGCAACAATCCACTGCTTTTTGGTTGCGCCCCAGACCGCCAGACTCTGTCGCTCGGATTGGTTGGGAACTCCTGGGAGGGAATTCTCTAACTTGTTAATAGTAATATGTAGTCAACCCCTCCATGTGTGTCAAGCTTTTTCGTCTTTATTGAAGGGACGACTTTTTCGGTTCGTCTCGTTTTCTTGCTGTCCGTAACGTTGACCATTTCCAGGCTCCATCATAATATGCGTTTCATGAACCAACTCACTCTCTCGTTTACCATCGACCCCCTGTACACGTTTGACAATTTGGTGATTCATACGGGCAACAGGTCGGCAGTCTCAGCCATCCTGAAATTTTATTGTGAAGGCACCAGACCATTCCCGCACCTATTTTTGTACGGACCGCATGGGACGGGAAAGACCCACATATTGAGAGCATTAACAGAGTTTCTGAAAAGAAGCATCCAGTCGGAAAGTAAAGCAACTAATTACATCATCATCGACTCATCCCAGACCGGACCACTTGAATCCCATGAGCTTTCAACAAAACTGTCGGACGACTTTGGCGCATTGGCAGCGGTAATCATTGACGACGTACACATCATAGCCGCGAATTATAGTCCCGGGCTTTTGAACCTTTCCAATAAGCTCACTACCCGGGGAATTCCTTTGATCCTCAGTTCGCTGCTGCCGCCCAACGAACTATTTGCGGAAGACCTTCATCTCAGATCAAGGGTGTGTTCCGGTCTGGTATTCGGTCTGGAGCCTCCCGAAGATCCGGTACGCATTCTCATTCTTGATAAAATGGCCCGCGATAGAAATGTGAGGTTGCCACGGGAGGTCTCACTATACCTGGTCAATCACAAATCCCGCAGTTTGCCCGATCTGTCGGAAATTCTCGATCGGCTTGACGCACATTCACTTGATACGGGGAAAAGAATCACTTTATCTTTGGTTAAGTCTCTGGAGAGGGAAGGGCTCGTCTAGTCGGGAAGGGCTTACCGGCTGAGGTTAAAAGCTCAATACCTCCACGTCTCAAGGGCCTAAATGCGACTTTCTTTGGCGGTAAACCAATATCATGTTCGAGTAGCTACGACGATACGGATGCACCCTCTCCGGCCATGACAATAAGGGCATCTACTGCAATGGGTGTGGAACCTCGCACAATCAACGGATTCACATCTATTTCCCTTATGTGCTCATTCTCTACGCCCATTCGTCCTATTCCAATAAGAATCTGCGCCAGGAGTTCCTTGTCAACCGGATCCAGCCCCCGGGGTGATTCCAATATTGCTGTAGCTCTAATTGAAGACATCATGTCGTAGGCATCCTGTTCGGTCAGGGGGGCCAGCCTAAAAACCACGTCCTTCAATACTTCGGAAAAAATACCTCCCAAACCGAACAATACGCATGGACCGAACTGAGGATCCCGCGTCATACCCACCATGAGTTCTCGTTCACCGGTCACCATCTCTTGGACAAGCACCGATCCTTCACGACCCCCGAGTCTGCCCATGATGCTGTCAAAAGCCGCCTGCATTTCGTCATAGTTTCGCACATCGAGATGTATGAGCTTCTCCTCTGTTTTATGCGCCACATGGGGGCTCACCCCCTTCAATGCCAAAGGAAAACCCATTGCAGAAGCACACGCACGAAGCTCGTCCTTTGTCCTGACATTCATCTCCCTGGCAACGGGTATCCCATAACGGGCCAACATCTGTTTCGCTTCGAATTCGGAAATCACTACCTTTCCGCCGTCCGTTCTTGATTGCTCCATGGTAAATGTCTCCTTTGCCAAATTTATAACCCCGCCAAGAAATGGGTGCAACCCACAAGTGATTTGGTAAACCTGATTTCATCCAAAGCCTCGCAGAGCGACCAACTCATCTGAACATACAGGAAAGCACTAAAATGAATGAGGGTTCCCAAAGATCGTTCAATTCATTCGACACGCATCATTGATTTTGTTTGTTCGATTTCTCTTGATTCTGTGTGACGAAACGTTTACAGGTAAACCGATACTTGACGGAGGACCGGCAGGGTGATAAACCCTGAAAATCGGACCGTCAGAAATAATCTGCCTCACGTATGATCCCCGGACCAGCATGAACAATGAGATAATCAGGGGAGCAAGACAGAAGGGGTGTGGGACGTTTAGAGGATTGGCATGGACAATTCCGGTTCATGCGCCATCGGAACATTTCAAGTCACTGTATTCAACTCTATAAGACGACATCGAAATCCTCATCGCCGGTGGTTTTGAGTAGCGCCCTCAGACCACGGACGATTTGGGTGTCAACGAGATAACAGGGCCAAGGAGACAGCCATGCAAAAGAAGCCTCCCAGGCGTGACCCCATCATAGTCTACAAGCGTGAGGAAAAGGGACTAAAACCGTTTCTTCCCAAGAACCGAGGATTCAGATTCGGCCCGCCTCCGCCTGGGCAACCCAAGCCGAGGAAACCGAAAGAGACCCGGCCGGTTGCCACGGAACTAGTAGGATTTCACGACAAGAATCTCGCTGAAATGGAAGCCATGACTTCTCCGGAGCGAGAAATTGCGAGAGCGTGCTACTATATGTGTTTCCTTGTTCACGAGACAAAGACGAGTTCCGAATTGTTCCCTCTCAAACACAATGCGCTTGAAAAAATATTTAAGAGTGGTCACAGTGGCCTTACAGTGCATTATGTCCGAAGAGGCGACCGAGAGATCTACACGTTATCTCCTGATGCGAAAAAGAAGTGGGAAGCGGAGACAAACGGCAGCAAACATCATATCAGAATGTACTTGACCCCCAAGTGCAAGATAGACATGGAAGAAGGGTACTTCGATCTCTATAATTTCCATATCATCGTGGAACCGTACCGATTTTCTTTCTACCTTCCCATACATCAGGCGCCGTGGCTGGACAAGAGACGGGTTTCTAAACGAAAGTTTCATTACCCTCAGACAGTGGAATACGGCCTTGTTCGAGGAAAAATGGTGACCAGTTCACGAAAAGCCACCATGATTCCCTTGGAAAAGATCAAGGAAGAGCTTCAAAAATTCATGGATTTTGACCTAGAGAAAAAGAAATAAATCCGTTCGCCGTCCATGGCACATCGGCTCTCCCACATTCATTGGGAAGAGCCGCCGGCGACGAAGCAATCTCGTTTACTTCTCTGCTCAAACGCCTGCCCGACACATCCGGTATCAGTTTTGGGAACCCATGAGGTCTTCCGTCAGAACACGCCGCACTCGCGAGAAATGATTGTTTGGAGTATTTCGGAGGTGCCTCCGCCAAACAGCAAAAATCTGCAATCCCGGTAGAATCTCTGCACGTCATATTCCATCGAATAGCTATATGCGCCAAAAATCCTCGTGGCCTCATCAGTCGCCCTGCAAGCTGTTTCTGATGCAAAATACTTTGCCATGGAAGCTTGCTTCAAGGTACGCTCTCCCCGGTCGATCATGGCTGCGGCCTCATAGGTCATGAGGTGTGAAGCCCAAATATCAGTGGCCATGTTGGCAATCTTTTGTTGCACCAGCTGAAAGCTCCCGATTCGCTTGCCGAACTGCGTACGTTCCAGACAATATCGCTTGGAATGATCGTAGGCCGCCCGAGCCAATCCCAGGGACAGGGCTGCGGTCATGGTTCTGATGACTGCCAATATTCTCATCAAGTTCCCCACTCCCTGCCCTTCCTTGCCCAATCGGTTTTCGAGTGGAATCCTGACGTCCGTAAATGCGAGTTCTGATATCTCAGTGGCTCTTGTCCCCAGTTTCTCAAACTTCTTGGAAACATGGAGACCCGGGGTGCCCCGCTCGATGAGGAAGAAATCAAGTCCTTTCAATCCCTTTTTTTTGTCTGTTTGACAGAGCACGGTAAAGAAGTCGGCCACAGGTGCATTGGTAATCCAAGTCTTCGTGCCATTGATGATCCAATCGTCTCCATCACTCTGTGCCGTGGTTTTGACCCCTCCCAGGTCAGTGGCCGCATCCGCCTCGGTCAACGCAAACGACGCAACCTTTTCTCCCCTGATAGCGGGCTTCAATAGTCGTTCATGCTGCTCCGGCGTACCATATTCAAACAAGAAATTTGTCCCCATCAAGCACTGCATGGCAGTGAAGGCCGCGATACTCATGGATGCCCTTGCGAGTTCCTCCACCATGATACAGAATTGGGTTGTGTTGCCGCCTGCTCCTCCCACCGAACGGGGGTATCTGATGCCAAAGGCCCCAGTGGCCGCTATTTTCTCGAACATCCATCTCGGAAACTTGCCCTCTTCGTCAAGGCGTCGTGCTACCGGTATTATTTCTTCTTCGGCGAATCTCGCAAAGCTCTTTCTTATAAGCTCTTCAGCGGTCGGTTTTGAAATATTGTTCACTGCCCTACCTCTACTGATTCTCTTGTTGATCGTGCACTGCTCGAGTCAAAGCCGGCAATATTTCGAACAAGTCTCCCACTATGGCAAAGTCGGCGATCTCAAAAATGGGCGCATCAGGATCCTTATTTATGGCCACGATATACCGGGAGTTTTCTATACCTGCGCGATGCTGAATCGCGCCTGAAATTCCACACGCAAAGTAGATCTCCGGTCTCACTGTCTGTCCGGTCTGGCCCACCTGGCGCTCACCACCCATAAAACCCTCTTCAACCACTACCCGTGTACACGCCAACTCCCCATGGATGCTCTCAGCAAATTCCTTCAGAATTGCAATCCCTTTGGATGAACAGAGGGGACGCCCGCCCGCCACAATGATCTTTGCTGCCGCAAGACTGTTGTCGCCTTGCTCCATCATTGTGCATTCAAGGACTCGGGTAAATTCGGCGCATGCCGTCAAATCTATTCTCTCAATCTTGATCTCACCGGTTCTTGCTGAGTCGTATTTCAAAGCCTTCATGATTCCGGGGCGTACTGTAGCAGCCTGGGGCCGAGAATAACGGCTCACAATGGTAGCCATAATGTTTCCGCCGAATGCCGGTCTTGTCTGAAGCAGTATTCTTTCGTTGGGATCAATGGACAGCTTCGTGCAGT
>JAUPKT010000123.1 GCA_030837305.1 Thermodesulfobacteriota bacterium | reverse complement strand
TCAGATTCATGACAACTCCATGACCGGTTCATCTATTAATGTCTCTCACTCTTCAAGAGTGAGAGAATAAAATACCCACAAGATGCATCATGCCTATTCGGAGGCAACGTCTCTCCCATGAGGTTCTCGATACCGTTGATAAGAGGAGTGAAAGGTTGCGGTGATACCTGAATTCATTCCCATGCGCGCATTCATCAACCACGTATGACGCAAACACGAAAATCCTTCAGGTGGCATCTTCACGATAAATGGACAACAGAAGGGCGTCCAGTGTGCATCTCATCATAGCACCCACTCGATGACGAATCAACGAGGAATGCTTGTGCACAAGACTCAATTGGAAAATTGGTCCGGGAACCAGAACATTTATCACCAGGGGGCTGTGTTAACCTAATCCTATCATCTCGCACGTCAACTGATTAAGCTTTACTGCGGGGACATACCGGAACAGCTATCAACCGGCATTGGTTACCCTATCGCAGGCATCGTGCTCTCAGAGGCTGTACGCAAAATCATTGTCGTTCATCAATGCAAGGATCGTTGATACCCTCACCCGCTTGTCAAACACATGCGGCAGTATTTTCATGATAAATTTTGAGCGGTTCGTGTTACTGGAAATCAATAATGTGGCCAGTCGAACGGCAAAGAGGAAGCGGAACGCGTACTTCACCGGGTCAGCCTGATTGGAACGTTTCCAGAAGTCCGTATCCCAGTAATAGTGCAGTTTTGTCAATATCGAGTCGAAAGAATAGACAGATTTCACGACCTTCCTGTACCCCTCCACCAGATCGTCAGGAGACATCTTGGCAGGCATGAATACAGCGTGTTGCGTGTCATATTTTGTCCAGTCTCTGTGAAGAATCCTTCCTTCTTCTTCAAGTCGCTTGAACAACTTGGTTCCCGGCAAGGGCGTGAGAATATTAATCAACGGCATGAGGAGTTTGGCTTCTTGTATAAAATTGATGAGTTCATCAAATGTCTCTCGGGAATCGAAATCGTAGCCCACGATGAATGAGCTGTGTACGAGTATCTCGTATGATTGTATGTGCCGGATTGCTTCAATATATTCATATCGTTGATTAACCCCCTTGTGCATCATTGCAAGGTTCTCTTCCGATATTGATTCGAAGCCGATGAAGACTGCCCCACAACCACTCTCCCTCATTAATTCAAGCAGCTCAGTCTCTCGTGAAATGTTGATGGACGCCTGACACATCCAGTTGATATTGTATGGTCGGAGGGCTAGGAAAAGCTCCCTTGCGAATGCCTTATTCGCGATAATATTGTCGTCGGCGAAGAATATCGCTGTTTTCTTCTTATACATGCCATGAGAAATATTGATACTCTGAATCTCACGGATGACCTGCTCTACCGTTTTGCTTCGAATCCTTTGCCCGTCAAATGCGTGTACTGAGCAGAATTCACAGTGGAAAGGGCACCCTTTTGTAGTCTGAACAATATCCAGAAGGTATCGTTTTTTCGAAAGTGAAGACCGATCGGGCATGGGAGCTGCCTTGAGATCGGCGAACTTCTCGGCCTTGTAGAGCTTTTTTAACTCACCGTGTTCAGCATCCTTTAAGACTGTATGCCAAATCTCTTCAGCTTCACCGATTACTACGCTGTCACAATGGGAGAGAGCATCTTCGGGGCACATGGAAGGATGTATCCCGCCCAAGACCGTTCTTATTCCTTTTGCCCTGAAGTTCTCCGATATCGCATAGGCTCTGTGGGCAAACATCGTCCTCACCGTGATGCCCACAAGATCTGCTTTCCACGTATAATCTATGTCTTCGATATTTTCGTCGAAGACCCTTATCTCGTGTTGTGGCGGTGTAAGTGATGCAAGAGTTGGGATGGCGAGAGGATAGGAAATATGTTTCTTTGAAAGGAGAAATTTCGTGCCAAACTTAAAATCGTAGAAGCTTTTTTCTGATTCAGAGTTATTTGCTGGAACTACTAAGGCTATTTTCATTCTTTTTTCTGCACTGTCTCCGTCGAAAATGTCCCGGCAGCCTTGATTCTAATGATTCTGTAGCTTCTGAGAAGTTGGTCGGCGATATCTCGAACATCGAACGTCCCAAACCCTGTCAGAGCATCACCTCTATTGTCAGATGTTATACCGGTTCTCAATAGTTTTTGCCAACTGGGTCTTGAGCAAAATCGCCAATGACGGTTGCAGTGGCGAACCCCGGGGGCCGGAAATCCTCGAAAAACGTGGATTCCAGCGTTTGACGGATTGACGAAGAGGAAGTCTTGCAAGAGGCTCAATCATCAACGCGGGGCGTCACTTCATCCTCCATTCACGAAATGTGTGATTGCCAAAATTGTTGCGGCACTCAGTGCATTGTGGTAATCTCAAAATGTTAGCATGTTACATGGATTTAAGCATGAGATTATCGAGACTGAAAATCATCGTCATCCTGACCTCACTGATATGCCTCACGCTCGTCTCCTCCAACCAAGCCGATCAGGTCTGGACAAGATGCCACATTACGTGTCGTTGTTTGCAAGACAACACTGTGGGCAACTTCTCGTTTGAAATCGCCGTGGACAGGTCCCCCGACATAGGTTTCGAAGCAGACCTTGCCTGCAAGAGCTACGGACACAGGGCCTGTTCCGACGGATGCAATGGGACCAAGTTTTCGTACACTTACCAAGTTACGAGCCCATAATCCCCCCACCTGTGCAAAAAAAAAGTCCTGCCACGCGGAGGCGCGCCAATTTTGAATTGATTTTATTGTCATAAAATGCTAAATATACGCATTATTTTTAATTAGAGCATGACAGTAGAGAGATACAATCATGTTCCTGAACATTCTTAGGGTAATGGGTGTGGGTATCGTTTTGCTTTGCTGCAATCATAACTGGATTTCTTCCAACGCCTGGTGTTATCAATCTTTTCCCGCAAGCAAGTCTGAGTCAACAAACTCGACTTCTCTGGGGAACGCGCTGCCTGGATACGTAAAAGGGATCCTTCAAGAGGCGCTCCCAGTACCAGGGATTACCATTTCCCAGGACAATTCAACCAGGAATGT
>JAUPKT010000122.1 GCA_030837305.1 Thermodesulfobacteriota bacterium | reverse complement strand
TCAGACTCCGGTGAGCTACACCAACTCCGTCATCACTTTCACCGACACCCTTGCCAACGTTAACACGGCCCTGGCAGGTTTGACCTATAAGTCCTCCAGCGGATACGCAGGCACAGACACACTGACTGTAACTGCGGTGGACCAAGCGCCCAACCCGGGAAGTGATTCAGAGACGGTCGCCATAACGGTCACAGCGTCTCCTGTTACTGCGCCTGATGTCACCGTGCCCGGTGCACAGACGGTGCCGCAAAACGCAACCAGTACGATCACAGGCATCTACATCAGTGACGAAGGAGCTTCGACTGCTGAGAAGCTTACCGTCACCCTCAGCGTGAGCCATGGAACTCTAACCATCCAGGTACCGGCCACGCCCCCTGGTTCGACTCCCGTGACCTATTCGAACTCGGTCATCACATTCACCGACACCCTTGCCAACGTGAACACAGCCTTGGCGGGATTGATCTACACGCCTACAGCGAAATATGACAGCACCGACACTCTGACAGTTACCGCAGTGGATCAGAGCCCCAGTCCGGTGTCCGACACAAAAACGGTGGCTATTACGGTCACCAATGAATCTCCTACTATCAACGCACCGATTACTGCTACCGCAGTGACCAATACCTCAACTGCCATTGCCGGAATCCGCTTAGCGGATCCAGACATTGCTTCCACAAATATGGCCGTCACTTTATCGGTTTCTTATGGGGTGCTGAACGTTCCTTCTTCCACCAATGTCACGGGCAATGGAACTGGTACAGTAGTAATCAACGACACCTTGGCCAACGTGAACAGTCAGCTTTCGGGTTTGCGCTACACTTCTAACGCCCGTTATACAGGTATTGATACCTTGTCCATCACCGCCGACGATTTATCAACACCCACGGCTGGTACTGATGCTGAACAAGTTCCGATTACGGTGACGAGCGCTCCAACTCCTGTCGCCTCTCCTCCGACAATCAATGCTCCCTCTGTGTTGTCGGTGAACGAGGACAACGTTGGGGTCGTCCAATTCGGTCCAAGCAACCCCATTTCGGTGCAATACGCGGACACCACCACGGAACTCAGGGTCACCCTCACAGCGAATAACGGAGATTTGACTCTTGGATGGAAAGGATTTCTCACTTCATATACAGGAGATGGAACGCCCAAAGTCAATTTTACCGGCCCTCTCAGTGCAATCAACTATGCGCTCTCCGGACTGAAATATGCGCCACTTCATAATTACTTTGATACCACTGATGACACGGTAACCGTCAAAGTTGATGATCAACTGGGACAGATTAACACGAAGGCGATAGCGATCAACGTCTACTCCGTGAACGATCCGCCTGCGATCACTGCGCCGGGAACCCAGGATATAGCCCTGAACACATCCAAGCTTGTCAGTGGCGTCTCTGTCTACGATGCTGATGTCGGAGCAGGCTCAATGAAAATGACCCTGAGCGCTCTGCATGGCACTGTATCGGTCACTGGCTTAGGGCCGTCCGCCAACATAGTGTTTACCGACATTCTGGGCCAGGTGAACACCCTACTGGGCACCCTCACGTATACGCCGTTCAACAACTACTGGGGACCTGACTGGCTAACGATTACAGCAGACGATCAAGGCAATTCCGGCGCGGGAGGGGCCCTGTCCGCTACGAAAAAGATTACGCTGCGAGTAGGAAATTACTGAGTGCCGTGATTGTTTGACACAGCTATTCCCCTTGGACGTTACGTTTTGTGTGAAGCCCCAATAATCAAGTCTTAACACCATCACATACACGTCCGCCCTGATTATCTCCCCCTGACTGTCTCCGACATCGGCAATTCAGGAGCAGGAGGAAAACTATCCGCTTCCAGAACCCTCACCATCAATGTCTCGTGAAAAAGGGTTATTTTCAAGAATCCGGCGGAGATTACTTCGCTTTGCTCGCAATGACAAATAAGCCGTCTTCTTGTCAAAAACGCCGAAGCTGCGTCGGGACAGGTGAATCAATAGAAAATCATAGCCCCGAAGGAGACAAAACTTTTCTGATCATCCACGTAGGCAAAATCCAAGTTCAGGAGTTCAGCCTCAGCTGCATCCATGGAATGCATCATGGTAACGATGGGTGAAAATCCACATACACGCCGGGAATCATCGTCCGCTTGTATTCCTCGTATAAAGTCGTCTGTCTTGAGGTTCGCGAGGCTCTGGAGTAATTCCATGTCCTTGGCGAGCGAATGCTCCACCGTTCCCCGATGAGGCACAAACTCGTCTCCATAACGGGGCCCGACATGGTCAAGGTCTGCGCTTGCGATGAAACAGACGCTCTTTCCCGATTCGAGACATGCCTTACGCAACGCCCTACAATAGCAGGCAAACATTTCCCTTTTTTCTGCGAAACGGGCATCGGAGTCAAAGACTCGATGTGACAGCGAACACAGTATCGGCACAATCTTGAACTCGTGGCGGCCGGAAAACATGTGTTGGAGAAACAGGACCTGAAATTCGATCACATGCTCGGTTGCATGGAGGATTTCCTCCTCAGCCGCATCTCTGCCCATTTCTTTGGAAATCAAATCAACGACATCGCGGTCGACTTGAGTGACTCCAAGGGGAGTTTGGTAATCCAGAGTGCCCGCAGTGAACATGCCCTGCACCCCGGCATGTCCGGTTCCGAGGATCACGTACACGTCTGAGGGCTGTCCTTGGGCAAGGGCGTGATATGCCCGGGAGAAGCATGCCCCACCAGCTCTGATGTCAATGTGGGGGGCAATGAGACCTACGGGGCGTTCGGGTTTTGAAAAGAAATCCGGCTGTCCGGGGCCCCGGCCTTGTTCTGAGAAATACCACTGAAGTTCCGCGGACAGCTTTTCCGGGTCCGGGTCGTACGAGGAGCCTGCATGAGAACAGGGCCGAACCGACTGGTTTCTATAAGTTTTTGTCCGATGAAGAAAGGCCTCTCGAGCTGTCAGACCTTCGAAGAGAAATGCTTTGTCGAGGGTGCGGACTACGTCGATAATTTCATCCAGAAAGACAATCCTTCCGGCCCTGGCAGAAAGATCCGCTTGTATATCCCGGAGACTGTGACGGCCGTCAAACAGGGCCAAGAGGGGCAGGACCTCCTGAGGCACGAGCACCACGTTTTCCGACAATCCCAAAGGATCTTTGAGACCGACGACTCGCTTGCCTTGCACGACCGCAGGGAACGGCTCCACCATCCGCAATTGCGGCTTATAATCAGGCTCATAAGTCATGACGGGTCAGGTCGCGCGACAACTCTTGTCTAGCCCTCAATGAAGGGACGCAGCCTCTTGCTGCGAGACGGATGCCGAAGTTTTTTCAGGGCCTTGGCCTCAATCTGCCGAATTCTCTCCCGAGTGACGTCGAAGTCCTGACCCACTTCTTCCAAAGTGTGGTCAGCCCGCTCACCAATGCCGAACCTCATGCGCAGGACCTTTTCCTCTCGAGGCGTGAGGGTAGCCAGGACCTTCCTCGTCTGTTCGGTAAGGCTCATCCCCACAACAGCCTCGGAAGGCGAGAGTATTTTCTTGTCCTCGATGAAATCACCCAGATGCGAGTCTTCTTCTTCTCCTATGGGGGTTTCCAATGATATGGGCTCTTTGGCTATCTTGAGCACCTTGCGGACCTTTTCCAAGGGGAATTCCATCTTCTCGGCAATTTCTTCAGGAGTCGGCTCTCGTCCATATTCCTGAACCAGATACCGTGATGATCTGATGAGCTTGTTGATGGTCTCGATCATGTGAACAGTTATGCGGATGGTTCGTGACTGATCCGCGATGGCTCG
>JAUPKT010000023.1 GCA_030837305.1 Thermodesulfobacteriota bacterium | reverse complement strand
GCTCTTTTCCGAACAACTGGTTCGGATTGTCTATTCCGAAGTTTACAGCCCGGCCGTTCCGATCCTGAGAGTATTGCTCGTGGCCTTTCCTATTGCTGTCAGTGCGTCGCTGAAGAACTCACAGAAGGTTACGGCAAAGTAGGCCACGAGCAATACTCTCAGGATCGGAACGGCCGGGCTGTAAACTTCGGAATAGACAATCCGAACCAGTTGTTCGGAAAAGAGCCCCAGTAACAAGATGGAAAACAGCATTGCCGGCAAGAAGATCAGGGTCATCCTTGCCAGTGAACGTCGGGCCTGTCTGTATCCCTTTCTTGCCAAACGGCTCGATATCTCCGGCAAAACAATCGTACGGGCCCCAGTAGAAAGGATATAGACAAGCCTGGCGAGGGCCATTGCTGCAACATAATAGCCCGTTTTTTCTCCGCCAACAATCGCCTTGGCAACCCACAAGTCCATAGACATCAGAAGAATAATGCATATTGCCCATATGGTCGTTGGCAAGGAGATCTTTAGAACAGACAAAAATCTTTTCCTGTCTATGGGTTGTTCCTGTAGCTGTTTCATAAAGAACAGGGCGATGATCAATCCAAAGACGGTCGCGCCAATATTGCCCAAGAGGGCTCCTTTTACACCAAAACCACTGGCAGCCAGACCGAGAATCAATGCCGCTTTTGATATCGCATATGTTATGGTAATCAAGGATGCCCTGGCATATGCCCGTATTCCGTTGTTTACGACCGTCAGGACTTTCAAGACACCAAAAAACAACAAGTCAATAGCAGCAATCTTCAAATAGACCGCTATCTCCTCATCCAAAAGCAAGCTTCCGATGGGTTTGGCTGTAACCCATGCAATACCGTACAAAATGATGGACAGAGCCGCGACGTAGTGAAGGGTCAGCATGGTGATCGTTTTGGCCGATTCCGGCGATTCGGCTGCCATTTTTGCTGTTACCGTCGCCAGGCCCATTGAGAGAAGAATCTCCAACCACACCAGTATGGAAATCGTAACCCCGTATTGCCCATAAGCATTTGGGCCCAGAATCCTTGCCAGACCCACATTGACCAGATACCCCGAAGCTGCAAACACAAGCTGAGCCCCGGAAAGAAAAAAGGATCCTGCAACCGCCGAATCCCTTCCACTGGTTGACATAACACGCCACATATTTCTTAGGGTCAACATGTCGGGCAATAGCATGTCTCTGAGTATGCCTTGGAGATTTCGGAATTGAGAAGAGCTCGCGTTTTCATCGCACCCTCAGAACGGGTTGGGAGCATCTGCGACAGGGCCTTCGATGGGAAACCTTGGACCGGGAGACAAATATCTTCCTCGGGTCATGAAACCTAAGCTCCATGCCCCGACCGCAGCGAGATAAAAAGGCGTCACAAGCCAAAACAACAGGAGCGTTTTCAAATCGCACTCGGCAAACCGAAGCGTCGCCCTAAACCAACGGATAAACGGAAGTCCAACACACAATATGGGGTATTTGACAAATACCTTCCCCGGAAGGGAGGAAATGCGCCGGGTCTCTGCAGACCCTTTTCCAAATTCGAACTGGTGAAGAAGCAAATTACCCATCTTCACCTTCTTCATATGAACCACACAGAGCCTTGGCGAAAAGTAGATTTTCGCCCCCCTCTCACTCAAGGTCCAGTTAAACAGCGTATCTTCGTTGGGGTAGATATCCATGAAGCATACCTGGTATTTTCGGAACGTCTCTCTCTTAAAAGAGAGATTGGACGTCGGGATATTTCTCATATACCCTTCTGGCGTCCTTTCCGTCCATTCATTGAACTCAATGAGATGGCTGACCAATGTCGCCAGACCATGGGGGTATCCGTTTATTACACACCCCCCGATCCCGTCCGCATCTATTCTTTTGTGGTGATCCACGATTTGAGCCAGCCAATCAGGCGGCGGAAGGCAATCTGAATCGGTAAAAGCGATAATTTCCCCTCTGGCATATCGAACGCCCAGGTTCCTTTTTGATCCCGGCGACTCAAGCTGACCCAGATGGATGAGGCGAACCTGAGGAAATCCGCTCTGCACGATTTCTTCGGTGCCATCATCGCTGCAGTCAACCACAATGACCTCGTAGTCGAAAGCGACCTTCTGATTCAAGATGGCCGTAAGCGAAGCAGCAATGGTCCTTCGAGCATTGTAGCATGGCATCACCACGCTGATGAATGGGTCGTTTTTTGTTTTCTTTTTCACGGTCTTTACCATGAAAATAGGTTCAAAGGTTCAGAGGTTCAAGGTTAGGGAACTTTTGCCGAGTAGCTTCAGAGCCTAACTACCTGAAACCATTTTCATGCGCGGGGGCGACAAACCCCGTTGTCATGAGCATTTACCATAAAAATACAGGTCCAAACCCCGAATCACACGAATAGACAAAGGGTCTGGGCTTCCTGTGAGAGAGGCTTGTAGCCTCGATCCTCGCGGCGAGGACGCCGCTCACACAGAGAATTTTCATGGGCGGGGGCGACAGTCGCCTGTCATGAGCATTTACCATGAGAACACAGGTTCAGAGGTTCAGGATTTCAAGGTCAGACCCTCACACATGAAACCTTTCTCATCTAAGGTAGCTGTCCAGATTCCTCTTGTAAAATTCATAGGTTCTTTTAATCCCGGACGTGAGGTCAACCGTCGGCTTCCACCCCAGCACGGTCCTGGCCTTCTCCGTAGCCCCCACGAACCTTCGGATGTCGATCTTCTTGCGGCCCTCTGGAAAGGGCACATGAACCACATTTCCCTTTCCCACAGCCCGCACCACCTCTTCGACCATATCGAGAAAAACGGTTTCCACACCGGAACCGATCATAAAAACCTGGTGATTGGCCTTATCCGAAATGGCCGACCGAATAAAGGCATCCACTGCATCGGTCACGTAGAGGTAGTCCCTTGTCTGGTCCCCTTCCCCATACACCGTAATGGTCTTTCCAGTCATGGCATTCGACATAAACCAGTTGAGGATGCCGTAAAAACCAGCGTGCATCTGACAGCGCGGGCCATAGATGTTGTTCAACCGCAGGGAGACCACAGGGAAATCATAAAGACCCCCGTACAGGAAGAGATACCTCTCTGCCGCCATCTTGTTGATCCCATAGATATCCGTGGGATTTTCGGGGTGTTTTTCGTCCACCGGCAAATAGATGGGTTCACCGATTTGCCCGCGAGACCCGGCAAAAATCACCTTTGGCCGGGTAGGGGACTTCCGACAGGCCTCCAGCAGACGGAGGGTCCCGGTGCAGTTGATGTCCGCATCCAGATGGGGGTTTTCCATGGAGATCTCCCGTCCCACCTGGGCGGCCATGTGAAACACCACATCCTTTCCATCCACCAGGGCATCCATCAGACCTGAGTCCCTCACATCCCCCTTTACAAAATCGACCTGGTCCCTGATCTCCTCGATGTTCGCAGAATTCCATCCATAGGGTTCAAGGCACGCATCCAGAAGTGTTGCCCTGGCCCCAAGTGCCACACACCGATGGGCGATATTGCTTCCAATAAAGCCCAATCCCCCTGTGATCAGGACATGCTTATGCTTCAGGTCCTCGTATGGGAAAAATCCGTGGTTCAAGCCAGCGCCTCCCTGACAATGCCCCCCAATCGCTTGGAGAATACACCCAACGTACAGTTTTTCAGAAAGACCTCGTGCCCTGCCCTGGCCATCCTTTTGCGCAGCTCCGGGTCCTTCATGAGCCGCCCAATGGCAGCAGCGATCGCCTCCGGATCGGCCCTCTTCACCAGAATGGCGCTCACCCCGTCCTCGAGCAACTCTTCCACACTGGGGTTTCTGGCAGTGATCAGGGGCCTGGCCGCGGCAAGGGCCTCGATCACCTTGTTGGTCAATACCCGGGTCGTCCTTGGATTTTCCCCAAAAAACCCAAGGCAAACATGTGCCCTGGACATGAAATCTCCCAGGGCCTCGTACGGGACCCGGTCGATGAAGCGGCAGTTCTTCAGACCCAGTTCCCTGGCCAGCCGCATATCCGCATCCCAGGTAATGCCCTTCCCAATGATCTGAAACGAGATCCTTTCATCCCGGAGCAGGTGGGCGGCCTGCAGAATATATTTTACGCCATGAAACGGGGCATACTCTCCATGAAAATGAACCAGAAACTGGCCTTTCTCCTCAATCCCGGGCCTGGGCCGCACTACGGATTCATCCAGAGCAAGAAAGACCTGCCGGAATTTGTCCTCGGCGATGCCGTACGTTTTGGCATAACCCCGAATGTGGTGGCGGGTTTCGATCAGGATGTTCCGGGCAAGGGTCATCGATAGTTTGTCCGAAAGCCAGAAAACCCTGGCAAGCAAGCTTCCCTCCCTGGCCTTTTCCCGATCATGAACCATGGTTCCGTAGGTGGTGATGTACAGATCAAAAAGAATCGGCTTTCCTGTCAAGGCCCAGACAAGGGGAAGAAGCAGTTGTCCATAAAAGCCTACTACCACCAGATCACACCCCCGTTTCTTCTTCAAGAAATCCCACAGGATTCGGGGATAATGGCAAAAAGACTTGTCCCTGGGAAGGCAGGGAACCACCTCGAAACCGGCCATCTGGAGACCCCTGATCATGGTTCTGGTCCGGGAATATGCCGCCTCGCGACCTGCCACATAACAGACCTTGACTTTTTTTGTCTTTGTGCTATTTTTCCGCCCGGAAAGTGACCGATCATGCATATCTTTTCTGATAACAACAGACCCCTTAAAATCACCGCGTTATTGATGGTTATTCTTGCCCTATGCCTATACAGCTATTTCAACGGCGCACAAAAAGTCCGGACCTTTGAACGTATGATAGGAAATCCCCAGGCTTATGCAGGCACAATATTTCCCTTTTCATATGCCCGTGTCATTGAAGTTCAGGAAAACGGCCTCTTCGTATATTACTCGAGGCAACAGGTGAAGGCCTTTCCTACACCCCAAGGAACAGAAGTCTCCTGCAAGATCTCTTTTCTGGGTGAACTCCAGAGCGACGGCACTTTTCGTATTGCCGAATATCACATCCACAGGGATCACACGTTGAAGATTTTCGTATCCCTCATCGCGTTGATTTTCGTCTTCACGCTTTTTCTCCGCAGGTTCAAATTTGATCCGCACCGCTTCCTTTTTCAGGAAAGGCCACGGGGACATGCCTGATCTCCTAACCCACTCCTTGCTGCCTTATTTCCTCTTCCGACTGCAATAGCTAAGGGACGTCGAAATCCTTCTTCTTGGCCTTATTCTACCGGATATTTTGAGCCGGCCGTTTTCTTATATCTTATACAAACTGCCATCCGCTGCTTATTTTACCCACCCCATGCATTCTCCCATCGTGGTGTTGCTTTATTGTCTTCTGTTAAGCTTCTTTTTCAGCGACCGGCATAGAAAACGATTCTTTTTTCTGCTGGTTGTTGGCAGTATGTTTCACTTGGCGCTCGATTATCTGCAGATCAACTACGACTCTGCCTATTTTCCCTTTTTCCCGTTTTCTTTCTGGCATAGCCCAAAAGGCCTTTTCTGGCCGGAAGACAGTTTGGCACTCCTGCCTCCCTTTGCCGGCATTTTTCTCATTGCCTCGATCGTCCGCTTGCTAATAAAACGCAGAGGAAAAACCAAGCCATAGTGGCACGTCATTCTATCCAAGCCCCCTTCTGTTCACTATGCACATCCATACCAACCGCCTGAACAAAAACCCTGTTCAAGCACTAAGTTAACCCCAAGACCCCTCTTCAGCGAATGCTCACACGGCGCACCATGACGCCAAGATCCCGAAAATCTTCATTGAGACCAAGAGCCTTGGGGTTACGAGTCGTATCTGTTGACAACACTACCTTTACTTCAGACATGCCATCCAGCCCCGGAAGCGGCAACCGAATCACTGCCCAGATATCAGGTTTCACGTCAAACGCTTTGGTTGCTTCCGATCCCGCAATACTCAGAGACAAGCGCACAGCTCCCATCTTTTCCGGCCCAGCGCTTACTTCTGCCTCTAAAAAAGAAGCCCGAACCGGTACTTTAAGATAAACGTGGGCTTCCCTCTCCGTCCATCTCAGTGGGGGGTCAGAAAGCTCAAGCTGCCACCAGCCTGAACCGAGATGTCCCACATCGTTCCATCCCATCTTGATCTGTGAACTCACAACCCTGCGAATCGCGTGAGTGCTGCAGTACAATTCGCTTGGATAGTAAAATCGAGAGCTATCGCCCCGACGGGCGAGAAGAAAAATATGGTCACGTCTGTTTTCCCCAAGACGTTTGCATATTCTCTTCCAAAAGCTCGTAAGATTTAAATCATCCAAACTTGTCTCAATGATTTCATAGCCACAGCCAGACACGAGATCTGATAACTCAGAATGAGTGTACTCCCGCTGGTGTCGGCCATAAACGCCATAGCCCGAATAGGGATGAAAAATGTTCCTTCCCCCTAAGAGCGACAATACGTTCTCCAACTTCAACAC
The DNA here is from genome assembly GCA_030837305.1 of Thermodesulfobacteriota bacterium. Lineage (GTDB taxonomy): Bacteria > Desulfobacterota > Desulfomonilia > Desulfomonilales > Desulfomonilaceae > JAUPKT01. The sequence continues at coordinate 16,532 of JAUPKT010000023.1, read as the reverse complement.
ATTGGGCGTGGTAATAAGAAGGTAGCCTTTCGGCTCTAAAATCCTGTGAATCTCATTGAGCATGAAGGTCGGGTCGATTGTCAGATGTTCAATGATTTCACAGCACAATACGATGGAAAATGAGCCGTCAATATAAGGAAACCTTTCCCTTTCAGCATTGAAATTCTCATAGAGAAGTTGAAAGCGTTTACCAAACTTCTTGCTCTCAATAATCTCTGTCCCCTTCCTATCGAGACATTCCCCGAAGAAATTCGCGAGTTCTACGTTATATCGTGTCTGATCCAGGAGCAGCAAGGTTAGGAAATAGGGGCTGGCGCCTAATTCCAGCAATTTCTGGCCTGAATGATTAGACTGAGGAACCATTTGAACTGTCTTTAACAACCGCGGTAACGACCCATCAACGTAACCAATGCGTTCTTGGGAAGAGCCTATTGGGATATCAAAACTCAAAAGGTAATCTCGGATTTCATCAACATTTGATAAATCAAACATAGTCATCCAACGACAAAAGGTTAAACTCAAACCTAACAGGTTCCCTCTTCACAATTCATCCGATCCTGACCCTCGGCGAGGACATGCCTGGAGTCCACTTGAACGCGAAAGCTATTCATCTCGTCATTTTCCTTCTCTCGGCTTGTTGAGATGCGATTCTCTCAAATACGCTGCAATGACTTCGGCAGCTTTACGATGACCATTCATGTTCCAATGACCATCATTTCTAAAGTGATATTGGAGCGGATTTTCCCCTGCTTCAAAGTAGGGCAGCAAATCAATCACGGGAAAACCGCGTTGTTTCAAGAGCTCAACGAAACGAGTATGGATCTGACGTTCCACCGCCTTATTCTCTCCGAGCCACAGGGCGCGCGAGGGTATAATTACCACGACAACCTCAGGAATATCACGCTGCATTTTCAGTCGGACCAAACGATCACTTGACGACTCTAAGACTTCTTCAGATTTATCCACGAACCCGACTTTTTTAATGATCCTTTCCAAGAACTGGCTTCGATAAAAAAGCGCATTCACAAGGTTGTAGATGGCAAGTCGCTCTCCCAGAAACATTCTTAACCTGAAGACGATACTCTTGCGGATCTTCACATCGTATGGAGAAGATGAGGAGGCCTGAACATCATGTTCGGAAGAGGAAATATCGGACGAAGGAGAAGCTTGTTGGATATAGTGCTGCAGATCATTTTCCATGCACACCCCGATCAGTAATTGTTTGATTGTTGCGCCATGCTGCTGTGCATAGGCGACGAGTTTGTCATACCCGTCGAAATCTGCGGGAATACTAATATTATATACTGGCTGCCCTAACATACCCTCAAGCACATTAGAATAGCGATCTTCCTCTTCGACCCCATGCCCAAAGCTAAAAGAATCACCCACCACGAACCAATCTTTTGCGGTTGACCATTTCACATCTTTCTTATCGCGGAATCCGTATTGATTGATATGAATCTGAACATTAAAATCACCAGCTTTCATCCATTGGTTGGCAACCGTATTTTTCTCCCCCAATAACACGCCGTCTTGATTGAAATAAAATTTTACCACCGCTGCCGGATCATACATTGGAAACAGCCACCGTACAAGGCATTCAAGTAACCCCAGGCAGACAGTGGCAGAGAGCACAAACAATCCGAGATTGACAGCAAGTTTTTTCACAGCATTCACCTCATCTCCTTTAGGCGTTTGCCATCAGATGCTAAGTCTCAGATTACTTGACAGCGAGTCTCAAATCATTTGAACCAATTTTTTGGGCCACATTTTGTCATTTCACTTTTTATCTCGCGAGTCCAAAGTTCTTTCGTCATGCCGGTCCCGGCGAAAGCCGGGAGCCGGAATCCAGAAATGCGAGCACCGGAACACGAATCAATTGAGCAATATGTCACCGAATTTACGAAACAGAGCACTAAGTCAATGACATTGTCCATTCACTTCCCCCCCTTTTTTATAAAAGGGGGGTTAGGGGGGATTTTTCCACAGACAGCATCAAATCCCCCCCGCGCCCCTTTGAAAAGGGGGAGTCTGAATAATCACGCTTGTTTCCTATTGCATCCAGTTTTACTGAATATTTTATCAAGGTCTGATGGTCATCATCTGCAGTGTCAACGACCCTTGCGGCGCGCCAGGCGCCTTGATGATGGTTGTATTGGGGGCCTGGGACGTGAATGTGACATCCCACCCGCCCGTCAGGATGAGTGTCTTGGATTCGTCAAGTGAGAATACTTCACTGTATGTCCCTTGGGCGATCCTTATGGTACTTTCTGTATTGGCCAAATCAACAGCCTCTTGAATAGAGGCGTAACATGGGGTGTTTCCCCCACACGTGCTGTCATCTTTGTTCACGTATAGGGTTAAACTGGAGTCCCGCATAACATAATACTCTGGAGAGGCGTTCTGAAAATGAATCCAACCGATGTTTTGACCCCAGGCATAGCCATCGAATCGCCCAGTACTCAGATTCATGGTCACCCCCCCGTGCGTTGGTTTGAAATTAATCCACCCCGTGTTTTCGCTCCAGGCATAGCCTGAAAAAGCACCCGTACTGCTGTCCAGGTTTACCCCCCAGTTGGCGCTATTGGTGTTTTGATAAGGGCCTGATCCCGAACCAAGTTTTATCCAGCCAAAATTTTGAGCCCACGCGTAACCCGACAAATATGTGCTGTGCACTGTCACACCGCCATAGGTGGGATGGAAGTTTACCCATCCCGAATTCTCCGACCAGCCATATTTATAGGTTACAGAAATGTTGCCGTAGCCCCATGCCGTCCCGAGGGTAAATAGTCCACAAAGGAAGAAAAAAATTACACATATTCCCTTCCCCTTAATGCTTCCGAATTCTCTTATCATTTTCAAACTCCCTTCACTCATCTATGTTGAGGGGATCCCCGTTGATTCGCTGAACGAGCAAAGGCCCATCCAACCAAACGCTAATAAGGGCGATAAACTGCTCCCTAACGCACCTCAATCTCCTCCTGTGTCGCCAATCCATGAAGCAGATGGCGCAGTTCACCAGAAAACCATGTCTTCTCCGTACCGGGGACAATAAGATTCCGTATAGAGCCGTTGCTTCAAGACCCGATCCAGCGAATGCCGGAAGACATTCGCAAAAAATAACCGCCGGTCGGGTCGCCTATAGAGGCACTGCAGCCCCCGAGGAACCAAAGACTCTATTGCCCTCCTTTGACAGGCCACACATAGTCCAGATTGCCCCCGCTGTGCCAACCAACGGCCCCGTCTCTTAGCGTCACTGTCCACTTGGTGGCTGGAGCGTCTGCCTTGGAATTACTTGACCAGTAATTATACGATTGTACCCCAGTGAAAGGATGGCCTGCCGGTATTGACGGATAGGTATGTCCATAGTCGACAATGCTTTGGAGTTCCTTGAGATTAGGCAAACGCCAGGTGCCGGCCGTAGACCCATCACTGAGACCGCAAGACCCGCTTGCCAGACTCCTGCACCAGGTCACCGCAGTATCCCAGTTCCTGGTCCCGCCGCAGTTGGCGCTCTTCAACCAGGTCAGGCCTGTCAGGTTGTCGGTCACCGTACCATCTCCTTTATCGCTAAATCGTGGGTTGGGCCATGGGACCCCTCTTTCCAGGTCGCCATCGTCGCCCGTGCGGTACGACGTGGTCTGCCCCGTCTTTTCAACCGGGGCGGCAGTGCAAGATCCTCCCCCTCCACTGTACGTGCCCGTCCTTAAGCCCCAGCCATAGCTGGTCAGGCACCAGAATTTTTTCCCAGAAAGGACGTCGCTAGCATTCGCACCGTAGGTACTGTCCACATATGGCGCCTTTCCCATGATTTCGTCCAGGGTACGCCCTCCAGCCGACGGCCCCGATGAGGGTTCGGTAAACGGACCCGTCCGCTTGGCGCCGGCCGCACCCTCGTTCAGACGGTTGTAGATGTCTTCCAAGGTGTACATGGCACTCCCAGCGCTCGTAGGCGCTGCTGGCGAATCGAGACTTCCGGCTAAGGCCGCTCCCACCCCCACTCCCCAAAAGGCAACACAAACTACCATGACGCATCCCAAACTCACAAGCCGAAAAAACCCATTGAAATAGTTCATATGATTCCTCCATTTGAATAGAAATAAAGCTGTAAATAGAAATAAAGCTGTAAAATGCCCTTTTTTCGTAACCGTTCACGGGTTCAAAGGTTCAGGGGTTCAGGGTTGTACTTTTGCCCCCGCGCATTCCACTTTGGTAGCGCATTGTCCTATAAAAAGCCTGCCTCAGCGTTTCCGCCCGAAAACCAGTGGCTCATCGGAACCTATTTGGCAGAAGCAGCGCTTTTCGGCAGGTCTTCAGGTCGGCAATTGTGCCTTTGTCCCGAACGTTAAACGCTGAACCTCGAACCTGTGAACGCTTACGAAATAGGTTCCTCTTCACTTTCATCAATAGCATTTCGAGACTGAATCCTTGCCACATAGCGCAGAAACCTGCAAAATTCAAATGGGTTTCTGCAGAACGCGAAGAAAAGGGAGATGACCACGCGGGCGTGGTAAACAGCGCCTTTCTTGTCCATATACCTCCTGAGCACCTTAGGAATGGGCTGCAAGGCCAGGTAATTGGTCCATGGCACCCGATAAAACTCAGTGATGCCGTTATCCCACAAGCGGGCCCTTTCCTGGAGCAGCATGCCGTCTAAGCCGAAAAAAAATCTGGCAAGATTCAACTGGTCTTTTATCTCCTGAAGTCTCTTGCGGACAAGCCCGCTGTCATCTATGATTTCATTCCTGACGAAAATAAGGTTCGTTTGGGTTCCTTCAATGAGTCCATACCCCTTGTGATTGCTTGCTTCCAGAATTGAGAGCCCGGAATTCCCATACGGTTTCCCCTTGGGATTCTTATAGCGTGTGTCAAACGGGATGGTCGGATTGTATTCTATGACAAGGATTTTAGGGAGATATTGACGAACGCCCTCCCAGACGGCAAGATCATCAGAGTCTATGTCCACGGACAACATGTCGAGGTGGGAAACGCCTTGCGATGCCAGGATATGATCCAATGAATTCTTCCCTTCTTCCTCAACAAAAACATTCAATTTCAATATACTTTTATCCGGGAAGTTGGCCACAAGGCTACGGAACCGTGCCGGATTCGCCTCTATGAAACACCCTTTCCATCCCTTTTCGTAAAAATAACAGCAGTTGCTGTACCTCCGGCCGTCCCACGCCCCAAATTCAACAAAATAGCCGTTGGTCAGTCCAATGCCCTCTATGAGGGCTTCGAGGATCCCATCCTCACCGTTTTGGCTGTATTTATTGAACCTGAATTGGAAGAAATCAGTCTTCATAGCCTCATCGTTCCCATGCCTTCCTCAAATATAGGATTGCCTCGCTATGCCTTAAGGCCAAGGTTTTTGACATAACCCATGATAATCTTTGCAATGCCACGAGACAATACGTCATCCAAGGCATGGATAAAGGCGTCAATCTGCTCCCTCTGAACAATCAGGGGCGGTTCCAACCGGATGACGTTTCGGTTATATTCGGTGAACGCGACCAGGATATGATGGTCTTTTAACAGCAGAGAGCCGACAAATCCGCAGAGACTTCCCTTTAATTTTTCATCGAATCCGGCAATGATGCTCCCCATTCCCAGCGGCAAGGTCTTGCTGAAATCGCAAAATTCTACCCCTATCATCAATCCTTGCCCGCGCACTTCCTTGATCATCTTGGGATACTTAGACTGCAACTCCTGCAACCTCTCCAGCAAATAGGCGCCTTGAATCGCACAGTTCTCCATTAATTTCTCATCGTACAAGACATTCAGTGCTTCAATCGCGGTGCAGCACGATTCGCCTATGCCGCCAAATGTAGCGGGCCCGTGAATGAGCGCTGTCTTAGGAGTGCCATAGGCCTTGGCATAGATGCCAGATCTCGCAATGTATGCTCCTATAGCCGTTTTTCCGCCGCCCAGCGACTTAGCCAGCGTCACAATGTCCGGGACCACATGGGCGTGTTCAAAAGCAAAAAACAGGCCGGTTCGTCCTACCCCGCACTGCACCTCATCGGCGATCCAGAGCACGTTATATTGATTGCACAACCTCCTCACTTCTCGCCAGTAGTCGAAAGGCGCGCTGATGATGCCGGCGCCTCCTTGGACCGTCTCCAGGATCACCGTGCCGATTGTCGGATCATTTTTAAGAACACCTTCCAATGCCAGGGAATCGCCAAAAGGAATTCGAATGTTGTTATCGAGCAGCCTAAAGGTCGAGCGGTAGAACTCGGAATCCGTTACAGACAAGGCGCCTCGCGTCTTACCGTGGAAGGAGAGTTCAGCATAAACAACTTTTGCGCGATCAGGCCCCTGGGCCTTTTCAGCAAGTTTCAGGGCCGCCTCCACGGCCTCTGACCCGGTTGAGCCCAGAAAGACCATATTAAGATCTTCCGGAGCGATGGATGCCAGGTTTTTTGCAAGGGCAGCGGCGTATTGGGACATGAAGGCAATCGCAATTTCATGCCGTTTCTCTTCCTGAAATTGTTTTCGGCACTGCAAGATGCGCGGATGGTTGTGACCGAAGGCAAGGGAGCCAAAACCGCCAAAGAAATCGAGAATTTTTTTCCCGTTCTTATCCGTATAATACATCCCTTCCGCTGAATCTACCAAGACGTTGTTGAATCCGAGCAATTTCAGGAAATGGTACTGACCGGGGTTGAGGTGCTTGCAAAAAAGGTCGGCAGTATCGGAGACCGTCATCTTCTTGGCATCTTCAACACTCATCAAATCCGGTTTCCTAATGGGAGCAGAATCGCAGGAGCTTTTGATCGGCATTCTTTGTTCCTGCTCACTTGGAGTAACCGAAGATACTCCCCTTCTTGGCGCCGCTTTAGGTTTGGAAACTCTTCTCTTCAGGTATGTTGCTATTCGGTTCATATCCTCTCCTCGCAACTGAAGCCGTTGAGACAAATCCGATTTCATCCGGCCTTCTGGATCGATCTTGTCAAGGACGGCTCGAAATTCACGCAGTCTTGGATACATGAGATGAAAAGAATGGGCAGAAATGCATGCATCCTTTGCCAGGTATACCCGACCCCCATGGTCCACAGCAATTCTTTCCAGTGTTGCCATCAATTCGTTTGCACCGGGCCTTCTTGGGATATCCAATGCCAGCGTATATCCGCGCATCGGAAATGACAGGAATCCGCGACCCTCACCCCCCAACGTCTTCAACAGACCCAAGAAACAGCCTGGTCCCTTCTCAGAAACAATAAGCAAAAGCCTGCGAACGCCCTCTCTGCTCGATGGTTGGGGAAACACACATTGAAATTGATAAAACCCCTGTTTACCGTAAAGACGATTCCAATCCAAAAAGGCATCGAGCGGATATAAGAAATGTTCTAATGGAGTAAGGCGCTCTCCTTCCTTTGATCCATTCCGAAGATAGTGTACGCGATTAAAGGCGCCTACCGACCAGCGGTTTAATGTGCCAACAGGAAAATCCATTGGGACTCGCACCCCCCAGGGGGCACGACTGACCACATCTGAATCAGCCAATTCCGCAGTCTGTAAAACCCCCCGACCGAGGCTGCCGCCTCGGGCCAAAGCATCGATCCACGCGAGGGAATAGGAAGACTTGCCCCAATCCCTTTCAAACAGGTCAAAAAACCCGTCCAAATTCGGGACCCGCTTTTCCAGCAAAACAACAGCGTTCGACGGCGCCTTTTTCATCTGGAAAGAGATCGCCAGCATCACCCCAGTCAAACCAAGACCACCTATCGTTGCACAAAAGATGTCTTGCCTATTCTGGGGCGAGACTCGCTCGATTTTCCCGGAGGGCAAAAGAAGGTCTATCCATTGAACATGGTCCCCGAAGCTTCCGGCCCTGTCATGATTTTTTCCATGGACGTCGCTGGCTACAGCGCCCCCGATCGTCGCAAAAGAAGTCCCCGGCGTCGTTGGAACCAGATATCCTTTTGGAAGGAACTGGCGGAAAAGATCCCGGAACGTCACACCGGGCTCGCAGACAATGGTCCCATCCTGGGGGTCAAAGGAAAGAATGCGATCCAGATGGTGGGTCAGAATCGTTTGCCCTTGATCCAACAAGGCAACATCTCCATAACTGCGTCCCCCCCCATAACAAATGATCCCGCGGCCATTTGATCTTTGAACTGCGCTTTTCACCTCCTCGCCACTTTTCGGCGAGCAAGCCATTACGGATGCCTTCGAAGACCTTCCCCATCCACAAAGTTCAAGCTTTTCCCACATCATCGCTTTGCCATAACTTCATTGCTATCCTGAGGATTTGAAAAACCGCAACCGTTCACGGGTTCAAAGCCCGCCCTGGTGCGACTCATCGGAAAATTCTCAGCGTGCGCATTCGCAGGCTTGTACGACGCGTCTCGCTCATAGTTCCCATCATCGGTCTGGGCCAGGGGTTCAGGGGTTCAAGGATGCATTCGACCGACCACTCCCTAACATCTACCCCAGCGTCTGGTCTCCTTTGGAGACCATTCTTCCCGAAGCGGCAGACGACGTCACTACCGACAAAATGAAAAGGCGAAATATATCAAACGCGTAGAAAAATGGAAACTCCCACCAATTGCAGCATAACCTTGCAAAGATAAAACGATACCCTAAATGATTCCGAGAACGAATCGAAAAAAAGCTCTTTATCAGATCCCCCCATTTCACAGGTTTCGGACCATAACCGAGCCCTGTAAAATGGACATTGGCAACTACAACGGCCCTATAGTCAACAAACAGGTGGTATCCCTTCCGATTCGCCCTTCGTGAAAATTCATAGTCCGCCCCATGGTGGGGCAGCCTTCGATCATAAAGCCCAATTTCCCTAAACGCCTCGACAGGAATCAGCGTCCCCCTTCCTGACAGCACATCGGTAGGTTGTATCAAGGAACTTCTTTCCAAAATAGCGGAATAATCTTTCCCCTTACACCGATTCCTATACTTGGCCGTCATCCAATTCACCCGCATATCAGCCTCATACACGGTTGACGCATCTTGATCACTTACCGATACCGAACCGATGAGGCTTTTCGGCAGGTCTTTGGCTGAACGCACCAAGCACTCGATGAAATCGGGGAAAACGATCGTATCATCATTGAGTGTGATGACATAGTCTTTGTCTTGGGACCGTTCCAACACATATTCAACCCCCAGATTCGTGGCGCCCGTCCACCACAGGTTTCCATCCCCCTTCAAAAGAATGACCTTCGGGAATCCCTCCCGAATCATTTCCTCCGTTCCGTCCGTTGACCCATCGTCAACAACGATGATCTTAAATCCCCCGAACGTCTGCTCTTCTAATGAGCCGAGGCATTTCTCGGTAACGCGCATGCGATTATGAACGGGAATGACAACATAGACCATGCCATTATTCCTAAGCATCTACGAATATCCCACCCTCAAAAGATACCACTTCCATTTGCTCCTTTCAGAGGCAGAATGCTTGCCCGCGCTTTTGAAAACCTCGCTGAACAATTCATACAGTCCCCCCGATCCATAATAGGGAACGCTATGAACATACTCAAATTGCATGCCGTCCGTTTCGAAAACCTGTTTTTGCGCCCTGAGCAGATCCAGAAGCTTAAGTTTGAAGACATTGATGCTATGTCCCCCGCCTGCGGAACGAATAAAGTTTTCTTCCAAGATGATATACTTTGGCTTTCTATCTTTTAAAAGCGCGACAATATCCCCCCGATGTTTGTTCATGTCTTCATATAAAATACCAACCATATCCAACGTGTTGCATTTTGAATACAAAGGGATCCAATCCACTTCCTTCATCGCAATCAAGGCGTCAGGGGCTATCTCTCTCTTGATATACTCGGCCATTTCGGTTCTTGTCCTGAGATCTCCTCTTTGCAACAGGATAAACCTGTGCAACCAGGAATTCTCCATGCTCCCGTAAATGATGAGGGCCGCTCCCAGGGTCAGCACCAACATGCATGCCCCACCCATTACCTTTCCCGGCTGAATTCTCTCCAGATATTTGGTGATGGAAGAAATCAGAGGAGATTCCAATGCCATCCAAATCATCAAAGGGATAACGACAAGAAAATACCTCTGCTGGTGAGAATACCCCAAAATAAAGACGATAAAGCAGAGATGCCCTATGATCCACAAACTGATCGCCTTTTTGGGCTGGGGCATACGCCGAAAGGTCAAAAGGCCTAAAAGAAACAATACAACGAATGGCCCATAGAAAAACAAAAGATGTTTTATAGGCTCCAGTCCTGCGAGAGACAATCTCCCGCCTTTGACTGCGGTGGTCGGTAAAATGGTCCCAAATACCGACAGCATGAACCCCAAATGGTAGCCGTAGATCAACAGGAACCCGCACACCAACAAGATAAAATCATACAGGCCTCTCCATCGTTTCGTACCGAGTGAAAAGGCTGTCAGAACACAGACAAGGAGCCCGGACTCATATCGCGTCAACAGCATCAGACCAAAAACAGCGCCGTCTAAAAATGAGGACCACTTCCCTCGGTCCTCCGTGCGGATCAGAATTCGGTAGATCGCGTACCAGCAGGTCAGGGCCTGCAAGGGGACTTCGAGGCATCTCGATGTCCAGTTGATCACGAATGGATTGATAACCCAAGACAGCAGGACAATCATCTGGATGACAAACGACGTTCCTGACTTTTCCATGATTTTCCATAGAACAATTGTCGCGAGGATAAGCAGTAGAACATTGACGGCCTTCATCAAAATAAAATGCGTATACAGATCCAAGAAATGAACAGAGATAACCCTCATGCTTGCGTGAAGGATCATCCACAGCGGTGAACTCGCCCCTGAGGATGGTTCATTCATATTGAATTCAAGGTATCGTCCTTCATTCAGATTCAACCCAAAATACATAGTGATGAAGGCATCGCCGGATCTGAAATCTTTTAGCAAGAAAACATTTATCGCGATTGAAAAAATCGCCAAAATGACGATGAATAATTTCATAGAAGGGTTAATTGGTTTTCTGCTTTCCACCGTTTCACTCCTGAAAACAAGCCGCATGGTTTGTCACAAAGATAAGATTCACCATTCAGGGTCCAAAGTCTCACGGTTGGGGGGCCTGACACCTTCGAATACCGACACATGAGCCCTTGCCATCTTCACCGATCTGACCAGCCCCATGAAGTACCAAAGTTTTCCCGCAACATCGGCCGCCATGACGAGCGGAAACTCCAGACAACACAACCTCAGCGTTTTTCGAAAACGCCAGGCATTTTGGACATCCAGCGCCATTCGAACGGCAGGATAAATGAACGGCGCCAGAAACATGTACCTCAATATTCCGGCGCCTCTCTCATCGGGGTTTCGAAATCGGATTTCTATCGTATTTCGTGCACTGATCCCACCCCATTCTTTAAGGTACTCTTTAAAACACGGAGAGATGTGATGGCCAATCGTCTTCGGCTCATATAGAATCGGAATCCCGGACCTTTTTGCCTGGGAAGACAACAGCGAACAGCCCACCCCGTCATTAATGTCTTCAGACACTGGCAAATAGAGCAGCAAATCGGCCAGGGTATCCCTTGCTATCGCAAAGTTGGCATCGAAGATATGGCGGGCAAGACCCCGCTTCATCGAAAGAAACTGACCGTGCAATGTCAAGGCCGACAGTTTCTCCATAAACCGGAATCCGTGAAACGCAGGCCCTGTCATAATGCGAAGCCTGGGATTTGATCGAAAACAATGAACGATCGTACGAAGCCATTCAGAAGGGACCGTGCAATGGGGATCCGTAAAGGCGAGGATTTCTCCGGCTCCCCTTTCGCATGCCAATTGTAAAGAGTTCAACCATCCTTTACTGTCATCCTTCTCCACGATTTCAATGCGCTTTCCGAACAGGCCCCTTGCGGTATGAATCGTACCATCTCTCGAACCATCATCAATTAACAGGATGTTGAAGGCCTCTTCAACATCCTGTTCTATCACTGAATGAATAGTGTGGACGACCTGGGAGCCCTGATCCTTACACGTAATGACAACGCTCACCATTGCGCCGGGCCTCACCTCCACTTCTTCTGGGCCTTCCCCATGGGCCACCGCATCTGAAAGACCTGACTTAGAAATCATCATGCCGTTTCATCCACGTCGCTTTTCCTCCTGGCCTGAATAGACATAGTCCGCGAAATTCATGGTTGATTTTATGATCGGAACTTCCTCCTTTTCCCGAGATTCAATAATTTCCATGGCTTCTTCACGGCTGCAACATTTGTGCCCTGTGTAGAACTGCAACAGTCGTTCTTTGCGGATTCTATCTCGCACATCAACGAATATTTTTAAGTCTGCAATATTCCTGGGCCCTTCGGCGTCGAGAGCGACTACCCCTTCGATGATGCCAATACCGCCGCTTCTCAATTTGAAAAGCGGACCCTTTGGATCGTATGCGGCTCTTCTTGTCTTCGAATCATATAATGGCGGTCTTATGCTATGGCCTGTCATTAGCTTACGGATGTTGTTTACCATTGCCTCATAATCAAATCGCTCCCTAACGGTTTCTTTTCCAGTCCTGAGACGAATATCCTTGATCCAATTATCCAAATGAATCAAGCAGCACTCAAGTCCTTTTTCACGCAAATCGTTACAGAGATTGTTGGCCAGGGTGCTCTTTCCACTCTGAGAACAGCCTCCTATAAGGAGCAATAGACGTCTGTTTCCGATTTTTCGTTGGGCATTGATAACAACATCGACAAGTTGGGCGTATCGAACGATCGGACGCTTCACGGGTCGTCCTTTAGACATGGCAGCCGCTAATCGAGTGCCCTGGCAACATCGAGAAGGCCCTTTTCCTTGTTGAGAAGAATGGTGAAACACCCTGCGGCCTCTCCGGCTTGAAAATCTCTCTCATCATCCCCTACAAAAAACGTCTTCGAGAGATCTATCCCATGGTCTCGCGATATTTGGACGAACATTCCTGGCTTCGGCTTTCTACACTCGCAGCCTTCATCCCATCCATGCGGGCAATAGTATATGCCTTCTATGGCAGCGCCCCCCTTTTCAACCTCCCTAATCATATTTCTATGAATCGCTGTAAGATCCGATTCGCTCATCAACCCTCGCGCTATCCCAGCCTGATTGGTTGCAATAAAGACCGAAAAACCCTTGTTATTCAGGAGCCGAATCCCCTCAATTGCCCCTGGCAAAAACTCGAATTCCTCCCATTTCTTCACATACTCGCCCCTGGGCGGCTTCCTATTAATGACGCCGTCACGGTCAAGAACAATGGCTTTTCTATTGCGTAAGAACTGTTCTGTCACAGGCACTCGTTCAAGGCTTCCGATACTGTAATACCGATGATCAGTCAAATAGCCTCTTAACTGTCTCCGCGATACCAGCGCCGGGAGGACGACTTCCTCGAAAGAGAAATTGCTGTCGGGCATGAAATCAAAGACCTTTTTATCCATCAAGAAGAAACCGATATCCACGCCATTCAGCCCAGCATCTTTTCTTGTTCTATCATATCGGAGGATATAGCCCGTCTCGTCAACAAAAACGTTATTCTTCGTTATATGGTCCTTATTTTCATAAACCGTCGCAGAAGCAAGGCATGGATCACGATTATAGAATTCCAGCATCTCCTGGATATTCAGTGGCCAGAAATTGTCGCAATACAGCAGAAGGAAATGATCTGAAAGAAGGGGATCTGCATTCCTGATTCTGGCGCCTGTTTCAAAAGAAACACCCCCAACAGAGTACTGAATCCGCACGCCAAAATCAGAACCTGTCCCAAAATAATCCATCACCTTTTCCGCCAGATACCCCAAGAGAAGGACGATATTTCGAATGCCATTTTCCCTAAGAATATCAATTAAATAGGCCAAAAATGGGCGACCGTTTATGGCAAGCATGGGTTTGGGTATCGTGTCGGTCAATGGTCTCAGCCGGGATCCAATGCCGCCTGCCAGAACAACAGCCTGATCCACCTTCTGAATCATCACATCGCCGCACTGAATGTCAATTCAGGATGATGCGCTCGCTCGTTGAAAAAGATCATTCCACCTCTTCCCTCAGAAATCTCGCAAGAAAATGCCCGAAAATAGAGTGAATGTCCTCACACACCTCATAGGATGGAAAATGGACATGCGCTGAATAATCGCAATACTTCTTCAATTCTCCTCCATCAAATCCAGTGATGCCAATCGTGATCAGCCCATGTTCTTTCGCGTACTTCGCCGCTTCCACTACGTTTGGGCTGTTTCCAGATGAGGAAATGAGGATCAAGATGTCATTTGGAGAAGCCAGATTGATGAGCTGTTGTTTGAAAATCTCCCGGTAATCCGAGTCATTCGAGATCGCTGTCAGGTAACCGATATTGCTCGACAAACAAATAGCTTTATATCGGTTTTGATTCTCTTCCCAATCCCTGTTTGCCCCCTTTGACAAATCACAGACGTAATGTAATGCAAGCGCAGCGCTTCCGCCATTGCCCCCCACAAAAATCTTTTGATTTTTCTTCTTAGATTGCCCAAGAATGCTCAACATCTCTGGGTCAAATGTAAAGCCCTCCAAAGCCCGCAGAATTTCGCCCTTATAATCATCCCAGTTCATCCGCTCATCCCTTTCGAGTTCCGCTCAAGGCCATATCCCCCTGGAAGGCTGAGGAATCCTCCGTCCTCAAAAATGCCTGCCAAAGAGGCGATTGATTTTTGAAAAAACAGGATAGCAGCCTCCCTATTCATAATAAATGGCCTTTGTCCCTTCTCTATCCATCTGAAACGGCAACACTCTCAGCCCCATGTATTTTTGGAGGTATGCATGATCCTCTGAATAGATAAGGAGAAATCCTGTGCCTCCGGCCCCGAGCAATTTGCCGCCCTTTGCATTATAGCGCCGAAATTCCTCATATAATTTGTCGATGGCCCCATTGGAAATCCCACTCGCAAGCCGCTTTTTCAGAAGCCAGCCTTCATGCAGGATCCTCCCAACCGCCTCCAAATCCCCCGCCTCCATTATCGTTCGCAACTCGCCAGCCAAACCCACCATTTTCTGTGCAATCCGAAATCTCTCGGGATCCAAAAGGTTCTTTTTCTGTTCCGCCAAGATATCTCCCGCGCTTCTATTTCCCCCCACATGATATAGACACAGCCTCTCCTCCAACCTCTCTCGCAGTCCCTGTGTCAGTACAATTGGCGTTATACTGACGGTCTCATCACTTTGAAATTGGATGTGGTTTATGTTTCCAAAGGCAACCGCATATTGATCTTGCTTCCCGATCGGCGCCCCCAGGATAGAGATCTCTATCTCGCAGGCCTCCCGTGCGAGTTCTGCCTTCGAGACCACTTGCCCCTTAAACGTATATAGGGCATTCAATAGCCCAACGGTGAAGGCGCTGGAGGAGCCAAGCCCTGTCCCTGCTGGAACGTCTGCAAAACTCGCGATCTCGATGCCCCGCTCGATGTGGACCTTTCTCAATGCCTCTCGAATAAGAGGATGTTCGATTTGATCCACCGAGCATACATCTTCCGTTTTGGAGTATTTCAGGCGGATTTTATCGTGGAAATAGGGATGAATGACAATATACATGTATTTGTTTATTGCCATGCTAACAACAGCCCCAAAGCCGTTCTTGGAATAGAACTCCCTCAAGTCGCTGCCGCCGCCAGCGAAGCTCACCCTAAATGGCGTGCGTGTTATAATCATTACAATGTCACTCCACAATCCGGCTCAGGTATTATATATCGTGTTCGTTTCACGTGCCAGTCCTGTCAGGCCTTCCATGTTGCGAGATCTTTGAATATTTGGAAAACGTGCAAAAGAGCCCTTTGGCGACAGAGGTTGACAAAAATTGTCACCGAGTTTCAGGCGCCCTTCCCAAGTCCGAATTGTCTCCAATATACCCAACTTCAACAGAGATTGCAACTCCCAATCACCCCGCTTCAACAACAGGTTTGGGAGATGCCCAAAAGCAACAAAATATCCCCAAATGGATAATAGAACGGGAGGCATTCAATCCAGTTCAAATATGGCAAACAAGACAGCATCCTCATGATAATCGTCGCGGGCGACTATGGCGCCATGATGAGATTTCGAAAGGTCATGGCGCCGGTTTGAACCGTCGGGGACTTGATTTTGGTGGTATTGGGTGTTTGTGACGTGAAAGAGGCATTCCAGCCGCCCTCAACGATGATCGCCCTGGATTCATTAAGGGTAAAGGCTTCGCTGTACGTTCCCTCAGCTATCTTAATGGTGTGGGCGTCATAGGGAGCATCGATAGCGTCCTGAATAGTGGGATAGCAAGGGCAGTTGGCACCACATGTCTGGTCATTCGGACTTACGTAAACAATCCCCTCAAATGGCTGGGTGGCAAACGGGAGGTCCGCCCCATAGCCTGTTCCGGCGCTATTGGTGGCGTAGGCCCTGACGTGATAGGCGGCGCCGAGGTTCAGCCCTGTGATAGTGCTCTGGAAAGCCCCTGTGCCCGTGCCATCGGTCGTATGCCAGTCATTGACGGTTGGATTTTCTGATGTACTCCAGCAGACCCCTCTTGCCGTAACTGAGGCCCCGCCGCTCGAGGTGACATTCCCGCCGCTTGAGACGGCATTGCAGGTTAT
>JAUPKT010000121.1 GCA_030837305.1 Thermodesulfobacteriota bacterium | reverse complement strand
CAAGCATACTCCCCGAGAAGAGCGAGGTTCTCGAACAGGTAGCGCGAGCTATATCAGAGGCTTTTCCAACTCGAGATCAAGTGCTGGCACGACTTGACATCCACGTGAAAGCCATCATGCCGTCGAAGAAGGATGTACTCGCAGCGTTTGCTTCTCTAGGACCGAGAGAAGCCCATCACGCGGAAGATGAATTTCACTTCAGTGATATACCTCTCACACCTCGTTCGGCCGACAAACGTCCGGACACAAGAGCAGGAGAATTCTCATTGCGCCTTGCCGACCAATCGGTTGATGGGAATCTCACGGAGAAAGCCCACCTAAATGAGGAGCCTCTGACAATAGACAGTGTGGTCAAAACCATCCTCCGAGAAAAGATAGAAGAAATCATGCCGGAACCAAATCAGATACTGTCGTGGTTTCGGGAGGAAATAGACCGACTTGTGTTGGAAACGGTGGAGAAAATCATCGAGAAAAAGGTGGAGGAGATCACCTCGGATTCGGCTTCCTAAATCTCAATCCCGACCTATCGAAGCTACCAAAGGATAGGCTCACGGATTCTTTATACCTTCGGGTCTCTCAATCGCGGACTCGGCCAGAGAAACCGCTTTGGCCAAGGCTGAACTGCTAAATGTAAATACCGCACCCGCAGTAGCGTAGAGTTGAGGCAGCGACACGGTGCCCCCGAGCGAGAGAGCGCTCAGGTACGAATCCAAGGCGCCGGACCGATTAGTGAGAGATCTTTCCCACACCTGCAATGCCCCAAGCTGTGCCAATCCGTATTCCACATAATAAAAAGGTACTGTGTGAATGTGGAGCTTACGCTGCCATCCCGTTGCAAGCTCATCCTCAAGACCGGACCAGTCAATCCAGCCCATGAAGCTGTTCCAGATATCTCTCCATTGGCCATCGCACGCACAGGGATCCTGTGCCTCTGTGGGATTCTCGTACACCCAGTGCTGAAACGCATCCACCACGGCCATGTACGGCCAAAAAAGAATAGTTTTCTCCAGGTGCTCCGTTCGAGCCCGCAAAGCCTCTTCCCTTGAATAAAAACCACCCGACTCGGATTCTAGGAAGTCCCCGGCGAGCAATTCCATGGCCATGGACGCAACCTCTGCAAATTCCATGGGAGTGTGCTGCTGCTGATAGTACGGCAAACTCGCTCTCTCGAATGTGTGGAAGGCATGTCCGGCTTCGTGGAGCAGCGTCTGGACGTCGTCGTGGATGCCGACTGCATTCATGAAAATAAAGGGCTTTCTCGATGCCGGAAAATCCGTGCAATACCCGCCCGGTGCCTTATTTTTCCTATTATCCAAGTCCAGGAGATGCTCGCGCTCCATTCTTCGAAAATACGCGCCTAAGCGTTCATCCATTTGTGAGAAAATGGCGCCGCATGTTGAAGTGAGATCAGAGACTTCCCTGAACGGCTTCAAAGGGGGCCGTCCGTACGGATCCACATCAAGATCCCACGGACGCAGGGTCGTGACTCCCAATGCGTCGCGTCGCTTTTCGTACAACCTGGCGGCTGCGGGCACCACGGTCTTCCTTATGGCATCATGAAACTCTTTGCAGTCCGCAGGAGTGTAGTCAAGACGCATCAACTGTTTCCATCTGTAGGAGCGATAGTCGGAGAAGTCGGCATTCCCGGCAATGGTTCCACGCAGACTGAGGAACTTCACCCACAACTCGTTGATCGCCTCTCTGTCCTGCATTTGTCGGGCAAGGGCAGCCCGCCATGCTTCCTCCCGGGTTGCTCGATTCCGGTCCTGAAAATATGGCCTCAATTGAGTAACCGTTATTTCTTCACCGTTCCAATTCACCGTTTGCGCCCCGATTGTCTTGTCGTATTCGTTTTCGAGAAGGCGTTCTTCCACAAGAAGAGGCAAGTTTTCAGATCGGAAGAGTTCCACCTCCTGCTTGATGTGCAGAAAGGGGATCTCGAACCGGGCAGGCATCTCTTGACCACTCTCCAAGAGTCTTCTCTTGAGAGCCTGTTCCTGTTCTTCCGCGTTGGGATAAACGTCTGATAAGAAAGTCTGATAGCGGTTCTTGGCCTCTTCGTCTTGGGTGTTCACCGTGACCGCTACATGGAGACGACTGAAACTCTCGTCCACCGCCTCGCTCAATTCAGTCCATTTGGAGAGGAAATCGTGCATGTCGTGAAGGTGAGCGCCCACCAGTTCAGCATAGTATGGCTCAAAATCCTGCCACGACCATTTGGGCAAATTTTCAGGTACGAAACCGGCCCAGGAGCGCATATAGTAGGTCCTCCTTACAAAGGTTCCTGTCCCCCTGGAATCAAGAATGCTGAGATCGTTGAATTTTCAGGAAGTGTTTTCCATCCGGGGACCGACCGACCACACCTTCAGCCACCATGTATTCAAGCGCCTTATGGCGGTAATCGCGCATGCCTATCTTCAACAGATTCGCCTTGCCATAAGGCAACTCAATGGCCGTAACTTCAGATTCCGCCCCGGTCTCTTCCAGGTCATGAATTATTGCAAGGGCTGCCTT
>JAUPKT010000120.1 GCA_030837305.1 Thermodesulfobacteriota bacterium | reverse complement strand
TCATGAGGTTCTTGACCCGACCATGAAACCGTGCTATATGGCTGCAACTTTCTCCGGGACTGGGATATATCAAACGGCGGAATGCCCGAGACTCGACTGGGCATCTGGACCATGATCCCAAACGGCTTAATTCTTTGGGGACAACTTGACAAGCACCAACAAAACGTTCCGTGACAAGAATGACTATTGCGAAACAATTGATTTCCTCTATGGGCTGGAACGTTTTGGCATTCTATTGGGGTTGGACAATATTGTGGCCTTGCTGGACAAAATGGGGAATCCCCAGAAGACATTCAGATCCGTCCATGTTGCAGGGAGTAACGGGAAAGGATCAACCGCATCATTTGTAAGCAATATCGCATTAGTAGCTGGTTTGCGCACGGCTCTCTACACGTCTCCTCACCTGAATGATTTTCGGGAGAGAATTCGTCTGGATGGCAAAATGATTTCCAGAGAGTCCCTGGTGGATGCGACCGGCAGGGTCAGGGAACTTTACGATCCCGAGAGAACGACCTTCTTTGAGTTCACAACCGCACTGGCATTCGATTGCATATGCTGTTTCAAGCCGGATCTAGCCGTGATAGAGGTAGGTTTGGGAGGGCGTCTCGACGCGACAAACACTCTGTGCCCGGAAGTATCTATTATTACGGATATCTCATTGGAGCATCAGGATTACTTAGGTGACACCATAACAGCCATCGCCCGAGAGAAAGCGGGCATCATGAAGCCTCTCACACCGGTGGTGACGGGAGCATCGAGAGCAGATGCACGCAGGGTCATCCATGAAGAGGCCCAACGAATGGCGTGTCCTGTAAGAGAATTCGGAAGGGATTTTCGTTCCGTGAGGACAGGCAACAACTCTTTTGGGTACGAATCCGGTCACATGAAGTTGAACGATATTCAACTATCAATGTTTGGCGCTAACCAAGTAAAAAATGCAGGGCTGGCCATCGCTGCCGTTGAAGAACTCACAAAGGTGGGATTTTCCATCGGAGAAGACGATATTCGAACCGGTATTTTTCGAACAAAATTTCCGGGAAGATTTGAACTTCTCAAGACGAATCCGGACGTAATTATCGACGGCGCTCACACGGTGGAAGGCATGCGGCTCCTTAGGTCGACCCTCAGGAGTCTCTACCCAAACAGGAAAGTTTTTCTCCTCTTGGGCATGCTGAGAGACAAGAATTGGCAAGAACTCGTTCAAATTATCGCGCCGATAGCTCACGAAATCATGTGCGTGCCTCCCCAGAGCAATCGAGCCCTTGATCCTGAAGAACTCTTCGGGTTGGTGGGAACATTTGGAGTGCCGGTTGCCCATAGCGAGAGGATAGAGGATGGATTTCAATATCTAGTGTCGAGGGCGGGCCGGGAAGATATCGTGGTGGCAGCAGGATCGCTCTACATGATTGGGCCGGTTCGAAGTGCTTGCGGATACCAGGATGTATAAACATGGGCGTCGCGAGGGATCCTCTCAGTGTCTGAGCACGATGAGCCCAAGAAGGAATTGAGACGCTTGTTGAGATTTAGGGAGAAGCCATATACGAGATCGTTGAGACGAGGTCCAGGAGGGCCCTTGCCCATGAGGTTTCCTGCCCTGAGACTGCTTGTAGGTTGTATATGCATTAGTTTGGTGGCCGGCCCCGGTTTTTCCCCAACTCACGCGCAAACAAACCTCGGAAAAGAGTCGTTTGAAATCGATACATCCAAGAAGTCAACGATTCTCCCCGCAGACATCCCCATACAACTCTCCGCTGACAGACTCTCTTTTGATTATGACAAAAACACCTATACTGCTCGGGGAAACGTCACGTTGAGTCAAGGAAACACACGTCTGCGCGCGGACAGCGTGCGTTACGATGGTACCACCGGAGAACTGACCGCGATGGGCGGCGTTATTGCCCGGATGGGGAGCGATGTGGTTGAGGCCGAAAAGGTGACCATAAAATTAGCAGACTCCTCAGGGGTACTTTTCAATGGAAAGTTGCTTCTCAAAAGACACAATGTCTACCTGGAAGGCAAGAAGCTTGAAAAGACGGGTGAGTCCGAATATCGCATTCAGGAGGGAAGCTTCACGACGTGCGACGGTCTGTCGCCTGCATGGAAGATAACGGGAAAAGACCTCGACGTGACTTTGGAAGGGTACGGCAGTCTCAAGCACGGCTTCTTCTATGTCAAAGACATACCTGTATTTTATATTCCGTGGCTCATTTATCCGGCAAAGCGCAAGAGGCAATCAGGATTCCTGGCACCTACTTTATCAAACAGCAGCATCAGAGGGGTCGATGTACGGCTGCCGTTTTTTGTTGATATCTCCCCTAGTGTGGATGCCACGTTGATTCCACGAATCTGTTCGAGGCGTGCAATCCAAAGTGCCCTTGAGTTTAGGTATTTTCCCTCCGAGAGTTTCAAGGGACGATTTTACGGGGAATATACCTATGACTGGAAGTATGAACCGGACAGCCAGCCCAAGTTCAACAGGTTTTTCGTCACGTTTCTCCATGATCAGGAGCTTCCTGCTCAAGTAGGCTTTAAGGCAAATGGCACCTGGCTTTCCGATCGAGATTATCTTGAACTCTGGGGGGGGAAATTCGATCGCAGATTGCGTTTCCGCTACCTTGAATCCACGGCTGTTATTTTCAAGCAATCGAACTACTATCTCGTTCAGGCAGAGGCGAGGTATTTCGACAACTTAGACTTGCCGGATAACGCCTACACGATGCAAAACCTGCCGACCGTAACCGCGACGCTCTTTAACACTCCCGTCAAATATACACCATTGCACTTTAGCTCGAACATTATTTTCGACCACTTCTACTCCCCTGTCATAACCAACAAATGGCAGGGGAGCCGTGTTCAATGGGATAGTCGCCTCGCCGCAGCAATGCCTGTCGGAAGATACCTTAAGCTTCAGCCGTCAGTGACCTATCTCGGGCGGGCCTACGCTGCGGATTACTACCAGCGCAACAAGAGCATCAACTCGGTCAACGCCGTCAGGATTGATGCCTATCAAGTCAGTGCTGATGCGTATACTGATCTATATTCTATATTCGATGGGTCAATGCTCGGTTTTCAGAGAATCCAGCACTCCATCAGACCTCGGGTGGGATGGTCTTACAGACCGCCTGCCTCGGAGAAGCAAGTGTACCCCCATTTCGACGACAACGACAGAATGGGGCGTCTCAATTTAATTACCGCTGAAATGCGTCAGACACTTACCGGAAGGTTGGGTCCGGGAGAGTACCTGGACTTCATGACATTGAGCTTGTCACAAGGCTATGATTTTTTTCATTCTCGCACGGCTGCTGATCCCTTGGGAGGTCAACAAACGGAGCAATACGCATGGACCAACACCCTCGCTGAACTCACCGTCAAACCCCATTATCTTCTCGACCTAGCTGCCCAGGCCCAATATGATCCCGTCCTCAACAGGGCACGGCGATATAGTGTGAATCTGGGCCTCATGGATCACAGAGGAGACTTGTTCAGAGTACTGCATCAATTTACCGAGGCGGAAAAGCGAGAGGATGTAACCCGACAGACTAATATCAACGTCCATGTCAAGCTTACGTCCTCGCTTGATTGGATGATGGAAAGTCAGTACTCCCACCAATATAATTTCTCATATTTTACAAGCGTTGGACTGAGTTATCATCCCCAGTGCTGGAATATCGTGCTCCGTTATTCAGAAACCAGGGAACAGGATCCCATCACGCAGAAAGTAAGAGATCCCGACCAGACCGTGTTCATGACCCTGTCGCTCTACGGTCTCGGTCAGATTTATCGCTTTTCACGTGACTGGCGCGAACTTCTCGGAGGCACGGAAACCTCGGCGTTGTTTACTCAGTAGATCAGCAGGATCGCTTTCATCCTGTTATAACTGGAGGTGATTGGTTGGCAGCCCCCTTACTCCCATACATCCGAGGGCTTTACGACACGCCCATAGGACTTACGAATCTTCTTGACGAGATCCCATACGGATTAGTCGTCTTAGACTTGAGAAAGCGAATTATACTGATCAACAGGGCCCTAGAGAACTTGACGGGGTATGGTTCTCGGCAGGTTGGCGGCATCCATTGCTGTTACATATTGAGAAGCAATCTGTGTGGCCTGCATTGTCCCATCGATAAGCTGGCCGACCAGTCAGGCCCGATTCTAGCAGAGGGTAACCTCGTCAACAGGAACCGCCAACGCCTACCGGTGAGAATCACAGCCTCCGTGATAGAGGACAACCATGGCAAGCCGCTGGGTTTCATTGAAACCGTTGAAGACATAACATCCACAGTGGAGGGGCCCTCCAAGGGGAACGCCTCCTTTGAGTTGACTGACCTGATTGGCCGTAGCAGAGAAATTCAGCGCGTCTTCCAAATACTTCCCGTGATTGCCATGACGGATTCTTCCGTCTTAATCACCGGTCAAACCGGGACAGGAAAGGACCTTGTGGCTCAGGCGATCCACCAGAGGTCTGACCGGGCAAAAGGGCCTTTCATCAAAGTCAATTGCGGAGCTTTGCCTGAGACACTCTTGGAGTCTGAACTTTTTGGTCATGAGAAAGGGGCTTTTACGGGCGCGGTCGTCAGCAAACCTGGAAGGTTTCGAATGGCCAACAACGGTACACTCTATCTCACCGAGATCGGCGACCTACCGTTGTCACTCCAGGTAAAACTGCTCTCGTTTCTTGATGACAAGACGGTACATCCCCTAGGCAGCGCAAAAACGTTCAGAGTGGACGTACGGGTAGTGGCGGCTACCCACCGGAACTTGGAGGAGATGGTCCGCCAGAACAAATTCAGGGAAGATCTTCTTTTCCGTCTCAATGTAATCCGACTGCAATTGCCACCACTATTGGAAAGAGGCGACGACATTGAAATTCTCTTGGACCATTTCCTGAAAATCTTCTCTTTGAGGTTCAAGAAATCATTGCGAGGTTTTTCAGAGGAGGCCCATGGAATCCTGCTCAAGCATCCATATCCCGGAAACGTGCGGGAGTTGCGGAACATAGTTGAGTATGCGGTCAACTTCTGTGACGAGCCTCTGATACAGACTCATCACCTGCCGAAATATGTAACGGAAACCGGGCCGCCACAAGAGCAGAGGGTTCTTGAGCCGGAGGCCCCGGACGAAAGAAATCCGCCTGTAATCACCTTGGCCCCCGGCGATATCGATGGCGTGCGTTTTAAGTGGTGTGACGTTGAAAAGCGCCTTATTCTGGAAGCTATAACGAATGCACGGGGCAGAAAAGGCAAGGCGGCTTCTCTATTAGGCTGGGGGCGCAGCACGTTGTGGAGAAAGATGAAAAAGCTCGGCATTGAGGGATAGGTCGGACTGCCTAGCTTGGCACAACCTTAATTTGGAGATTGGCAGGACATGAAAAAGATTTTGATCCCTTTGCTCGGGGACGATGTTGCTCCTCGCTTCGATCTCGCTCCTGAAGCCGTAGTTGCCACGCTTGACGATGGAGGAACCCTGGTGGAGGAACGCACCATTGTTCTTCCCAGTGCATCTTCAGAGGTCCTGTGTAGGGTCGTGCTCGATGAACGTACAAATATAGTCGTATGCGGGGGTATTGACGAAGAATATTACCAGTACTTGAACTGGAAAAAGGTAAAGGTTATTGACTCCGTCATAGGTCCCTACGGGGAGGTGCTCCGGAGGCTCGGCCAAGACAAACTTCAGGCAGGGGACATTATTCGACCGGAAGACATTGAACTGTCTTGAAGATGAAACCAATTCTCCATTGACGACATACGGGAGAATTCGGTTACTGCGGTCGAGATTACTGATACCGTCTGCGCCATCCCGCCCGACCCAAAAGCCGCTTTTCATTCAGTGATGATATGGTATCCTTAAGGCGGAACTTGTGGAATGTTCCCAATATTTATAGCAATCCAGTCTTGAAGGCCACAAAGTAACTGTGTATAAAGAGACGAACTCTTGAGGATCATAGCAGGCCGATTTAAGGGGCGTCGCCTCCAAACGTCGGGACTTCGGACACTAAGACCCACAAGCGAGAGAGTCAGAGAGGCCGTGTTCGACGTTCTCGGCCCAAAGGTCGTCGGCAGTGGTGTGTTGGATCTCTGCGCCGGCACAGGTGCTCTCGGATTCGAGTCTTTGAGCCGAGGAGCGGCAAAGGCTGTCTTTGTGGAGAAAAATCCTCGAACGGCAGTGTCAATCAAACGAAATGCCGAGGCACTCGGGGTGGAAGAGAAAGTTTCCGTGTGTGTGTGCGAGGCCGCGAC
Source organism: Thermodesulfobacteriota bacterium (assembly GCA_030837305.1). Lineage (GTDB taxonomy): Bacteria > Desulfobacterota > Desulfomonilia > Desulfomonilales > Desulfomonilaceae > JAUPKT01. The sequence goes on along the minus strand of JAUPKT010000120.1, from coordinate 2,225 downwards.
AGCCCTGAAGATGCTCAGCGAATCTCAGTGCACATTCGACATCGTTTTTCTCGATCCCCCATACAGATCCGGTCTCATCAGCCGACTATGCTCACTTTCGGAATTGCAGCATGTTCTGCATTCGGATTCGTTGCTGGTCATCGAGTCGGGAGATTGCCAAGATCGAGAATGCGTCTCATCGGTGTTTTACAAGAATTTCGAGAGGACCTACGGAGATACCCTCGTTCAAATGTTTCATCTGAATCAGGAGGTATAAAGAGCTTTGTCGCCCAAGTTGGCAAGAAATAGAGGCGAAAAGATGGCAGTCTACCCTGGAACCTTCGACCCCATACACAATGGTCACCTTGAAATCATCCGAAGAGCTCTGGGGACCTTCGACCGTATAATTGTAGCTCTCGGAGTTAATCCAGAGAAAGATACCATCTTTTCTGTGGAAGAGAGGCTGGACATGATCCGGGGGGCCGTCGCCGGGGATCCACGTATTCAGGCTGATTCATTTGAAGGTCTCCTCGTCCGCTATGCGGAGAAAATAAAAGCTCGAGCCATCGTTCGCGGCCTGAGGGCGGTATCAGACTTTGAGTACGAGTTTCAGCTTGCGCTCATGAACCGTAAGCTCAGCAGGAATATCGAGACCTTCTTTCTCATGACAGCCCACAGGTATCTCTATGTGAGTTCCCGAATCATAAAAGCCACGGTAATGGCAGGAGGATCACCTGAAGGTCTCGTCCCGGATAACGTATTGAAAATCCTCAGGGCAAAATTTCCCACCATCAGTAATCACAAACAAAATCGGATAGGAGTTGAGAATTTATGACGAAATGGCTATCCCAAAGGGCACTTCAGCTAAAACCGTCCGCTACGTTGGCCATATCTGCCAAGGAAAAGGAACTCAAGAGCAAGGGTATTGATGTAATCGGATTTGGCGCTGGAGAACCCGACTTCCCTACGCCCGCTCACATTAGAGAAGCTGCCAAGCAATCCATAGAGCGTGGAGAGACTTTCTACACCCCGGTTGGTGGTACGCCCGAACTCAAAAAAGCCATTGTCCACAGAATTTCCCAGGACTATCAATTGTCCTACGAACCCGAGGAGATATTGGTGTCGTGCGGAGCAAAGCACAGCCTCTACAATATCTTTCAGGCGATTCTGGATCCCGGGGATGAGGTGCTGGTCTTTGCGCCTTTTTGGGTCTCATATCCAGAAATGATTGCCCTGTCGGGAGGCGTTCCCGTGTTGATTCCAAGCCAGGAAAAGGATTTTTTTCTCCCTGATGGGGCGAGGGTTGAGGCCGCAATTACGCGTCGTACAAAGGCCATGATCATTAACTCACCGTCAAATCCCACCGGCATCCTTTATCCTCAGGAAACGCTGCATCAACTTGCCGGTCTTGCTGAGAAACACGACCTGTTGGTTATTTCCGACGAGATTTACGATAAGTTAATCTATGACGATGCTAAGTTTCGCCCATTTCCCTCGATCCCGGGCATGAAGGATCGAAGTATTTTGGTAAATGGAGTCTCAAAAACATATGCCATGACAGGTTTTCGAATTGGTTACCTTGCAACCACAAACAGGTTGATAGTAAAAGCAGCCACGGATTTGCAGAGTCAGTCGACTTCGAATCCCAGCAACCCGGCCCAGGCTGCATCCATAGAGGCGCTTCAAGGGCCTCAGAACGAAGTTGAGGTCATGCGTAAGATCTTTGAACAAAGACGCAATCTGATGTTCAACCTTATAAATGAAACCGACGGACTCTCGGCCCTGAAACCCCAAGGGGCCTTTTATGCCTTTGTGAATGTATCTGCCCTGGCTGGGAAAAACGGTATCACTGATTCCGGCGATGTCGCAAAATATCTCCTTGAGCGACATCATGTTGCATGCGTTCCAGGTGGTCCTTTCGGGTCAAATGAACACATCAGGCTCTCATTTGCCACGAGTGAAGAGAAAATATCCGAAGGCATGGCTAGGATACAAAAGGCATGCCGTGACCTGAAATGACCATACAGCCGGCCCTGATTCTCCTCACCAACGACGATGGAATCTACGCTGAAGGGCTACGTTTCCTCAAGAAAGCGATTTCCCCCATCGGTCGCGTAGTGATTGTTGCTCCTGCTGCTGAGCAAAGTGCGGTGGGGCACTCCATAACGCTGTATGATCCCATCAGAGTTCACGAAATCCACACTGATGGGAGTCGCTTTGGATATGGCATCAGCGGCACCCCTGCT